>JBNMOZ010000354.1:0-6616 GCA_051276005.1 Bradymonadia bacterium
CGCTCAGCGCTACGCTGTCGCGCAGCAGCCCGATGGCGTCGTCGTGCTGACCGCCCGCGGTGAGCGCCCAGGCCAAGGCTTCGACCGTCGCGGCCAGGCCCAGCGCGTCGCCCAGCTCTTGTTGTCGCCGCGCGGTCGCCTGCAAGGTCTTTAATGCGGCGGGTACATCGCCCCGCTTGAGGCGCAAGCGACCGATCGTCTCCCAGACCCGCGCCTGCTCCCAGACCATGTCGAGCGCCGCGTATCCTTGCTCGGCCGATTCGGCGTGGCGCAGCGCGACCTCGATCGCGGCGTCCTCCTCGCCGGGCTTCAGCGCGATATGCATGGGCAGGCGGGCGATGAGCTGGTCGGTCTCTGCCAGCTCGAGGCGCGCGGTGGGATCCGACTCAGCGTGTTGCGCGAAGACGGTGCGCGACGCGTCGAGCAGCTGACGCGCGCGTCCCAGATCACCCAGCCGCACCCAGACCGCCGCTTGGTCGTTGAACAGCCGCGCGGCCTCGCGAGGGGCGTTGTGGGCGTCGAGCCAGCGACTGCAGGCGGTCAGGACGGCGAGGGCCTCTTGCAGAGCTGCGGGCGAGCCTTGATCGTAGAGGATGCGCGCGCGCAGCGTATCGAGGGCAGCCCGCAGGCGCGGTGGATCGTCGCCACGCATCAGACGCCAGGCGGCGTCGGCCGTGGCCCGGGCGACCGTCAGCGCGTTGCGCGGGCCGACGGCGTGGTGCTGGGCCTGAGCGACCGCCGTCAGCAAAGCCACGCGCTGGCGCCGGGTGCGGGCAGAGGGCGGCAGATGATCGAGATGGGACCGGGCTTGATCGGCCAGCGCGAGCGCCTGATCGGATGCGCCCAGCGCCAGGGCCTCGTCCATCGCGACGAGCAGGCGGTTGACGGCCGCAGGGATCTCGTCGGCCGCGATCAGGTGTTCGGCGGCGCGATCGACAGCGTCGGTGCCGTTCGACCATTGCGGGCGCGCCAGGTCGGGCGGCAGCTCATCGACGACTTCAAGCTCGACAAACTCGATGAACGCGTCGACCGGATCGGCTGAGTCGCTTGAGTCGTCCGCTGCGTCTGGGTTGGCCGGGTGCAGATGCTCGGCGAGGCGTCGGTGCCAGGCCCGCGCGAGGGAGGGCAGGGTGTCTGCCCGCAGCGTCGCCGCCAAATCGGGGTGCATGCGCAGATGACCATCGCCCTCGTCGTCGAAGTGCACGCCCGCATCGGCGGCCGACTGCAGGGCTTCAAGGGCGGCGATGGGGTCAACGCCCACCATGTCCGCGAGCAGCTCGACCTCAAACGCGCTGCCGATGACCGCAGCTGCGCGCATCACCCGCCGCGCCTCGGGCGGGAGCGCACCGGGCAGCACGAACCGGGGTGGCGACGACGTCTGGGTCGCGATGACCTGACCGCCTGCCGCTTCGAGCCGCTCGACCAGCGGCCGCACGCGCTCGTCGAGCGCCATCATCGAGACCATCACCACGGGCCGCAGCCAGCCGTCGCTGGACAAGGCGCGGGTGAGCGCGTCGAGGGTGACTGAGTCGGCCGCGTCGATGCGATCGAAGATCACCACGACTGGGCGCTGCGCATGCAGGGTGTTGAGGTCGGCGATGACGTCGCCAAGGGGATCGCGCTCGCGTGCCCCGCGCAGCGATTCACTGGGGCCCACGCCGCGGCCGGTCTCGGCAGCTCGCGGTGTCAGGCCGAGGCGCCGGCGTGCTTCGCGACCCACGGCAAGCCACGCGCCCAGCGCCTCGTGGTGCCGATCGCAGACGACGCGCACGCAGGGCGTCGATGCCGGGGGTGGGGGGATCGCCCCGCCCACCAAGACCGTCGGCCGCGGCGGCTTGGTGGACCAGATCGAGGACTGTGAGACGGGCATGCCAGACCTTTGAAGCGACTGTCTAGGAGGGCTCGGAGGCTTGGAAGGCTCGCAGGGCTGTCGAGATCTGCGGCGCGTTTCGCGTCGGCAAGGAGATGCTCTACGAGCGCCTCGACGACTTCAGGCAGATCGCCAGTGGCAGTCAAGCCCGTCGTCGAGCTGATCGACGATCACGTGAGCGCCGCGGGCCAACTCGCCCGAGAGGATGTGCCGCGCGATGAGGCTCTCAACCTCGCGCGCGATGGTTTGCCGCATCGGGCGGGCGCCCAGGCTCTCATCAAAGCCGCCCGATTCGATCAGCCAGCTGACGGCCGCTTTGGTGAGCTCGAAGCTGATGCCGCGTTGCTCGGCCAGGATCGATGAGCGCTCGGTGGCGATCAGGTGCGCGATGGTGGCGATCTGGGGCTGCGTCAGCGGGTGGAAGACCAGCCGACATTCGATGCGGTTGTACAGCTCGGGCGGGAACGTCTCGCGGGCCTTTGCCAACGCCTTTGCGGCGCGCGCGTCGGCGTCGTTGTCGTCTTTGGGCGCGAAGCCCACGCGGCGGCCACCGAATAACGACTCCGCCCCCAGGTTGCTCGTCATCACCACGACGGTGTTTGAGAAGTCGACCGTGCGCCCGCGGGAGTCGGTCAAGCGCCCCTCGTCGAGCACCTGCAGCAGCACGTTCCACACGTCGCGGTGGGCCTTCTCGATCTCGTCGAAGAGCACCACCTGGTAGGGCCGCTTGCGCAACGCGTCGGTCAGCTGCCCGCCGTCTTGATGCCCCACATAGCCCGGCGGTGAGCCGACGAGGCGCGAGATGGAGTGGGCCTCGGCGAACTCGCTCATGTCGAAGCGCACCAGGGCGTCGCGGCGGCCAAAGAGGAAGTTCGCGAGCGCCTTGACGGCCTCGGTCTTGCCGACGCCGGTGGGCCCCAAGAACAGGAACGATCCGATCGGTCGCTGACCCGCGAAGCCGGCGTAGTTGCGCCGGATCGTCTCGCCGATGGCCTCAAGCACGTGCCGCTGACCGACGATTTGCTCGCCGAGCGTGGCCTCCATATCCAAGAAGCGCTGCGGGTCGTCCATGAGCAGGTGATCGACCGGCACCCGCGCGATGCGCGAGATGACCTCGGCCACGGCGGCGCGATCGACGATCCCCGATCGGCGGCGCGCGACGGCGCCGGCCAGGTCGAGCACGCTCAGGCTGCGATCGGGATCGCGGCGCTCGCTCATGTAGCGCTGACCCAGGCGCACCGCCGCGTTGACGGCTTCGAGGTCGTACTCGACTTTATGGTGCTTTGCGTAGCGCGCGACGATGCCGTTGAGGATCAGGCGCGTGCTGGCGGCGTCGGGCTCTTCGACGTGCACCGGTGTAAAGCGCCGATCGAGCGCGGGATCGCCTTCGACGTACTGGCGATACTCGTCGACCGTCGTCGCGCCGATGCAGGGAAACTCGCCGCGGGCGAGGGCGGCCTTGAGCTCATTCGCCGCGTCATGTCCGCCATCGCCGCCGCCGGCGCCCATGAGGGTGTGCATCTCGTCGATGAACACCACGACGCGCCCGGCCGCGCGGCGCATCTCGGTCTGCAGGGCGCGCAAGCGTTCGGCGAAGGCGCCGCGCAAGTGTGTGCCCGCGAGCAGGGCGCCGACATCGAGCTGGATGATGACGCGCTCGGGCGAATCGCGCCGATCGCCGTGCTGGTCGACGAGCGCCTGGGCCACGCCCTCGACGACGGCCGTCTTGCCCACCCCCGGCTCGCCGATGAGGCACGGGTTGTTGGCGCGGCGCTTGTTGAGCACGTCGATGGCCTGCTCGATCTCCTTGGCCCGCCCGATGACCGGGTCGAGCTTGCCGCGCCAGGCCAGATCGCTGAGGTTGCGGCCGAGCGTATGCAGGCACGTAAACGTCTCGCGATGCAGCACGAATGGGCTGGGCGCCTTCTCGCCGCGCTGCACCTTGGACCCGCCTTTGCGGCTGCCCGTCTGCGCGCTGGGCAACCGACGCACCAGGCGTTGAGCATCGCGCAGGGCGGGGTGGGGCGCAGCGGCCGTCGCGGGGCTGTCGCAGTCGGGTCGTTGGCTGTCCGAAGGCGCGCTGCCGGGTCGATCGTCGAGGAGCGTCTCGTCGAGGAGCGTCTCGTCGGGCAGCTCTTCGCGGCGTTCGATGAGCGTGCGTGGGGCCTCGGTGACCGCCACGGCTTGACGGCTGCGCGTCACGCGCCCGATCGCGGGCAAGCCCAGCGCGGTGTCGTTCTCTGGCTGCTTGGGCAAGACCGGCAGCAGCACCGTCTCCCGATCGTCCTGGGCCGGGTCGAGCTCGCCTTCAAGGGCGGCGCGCGCGTGGAACAAGCGATGGGGGACCCCGTGACTTGCATAGCGAATCGCCGAGCTGCGCAGGCTCTGGATCGAGGTCCCGGTGCGCACGAGCAGTTGGCAGGCGAAGGCCCGCGGCAAATAGGTGACCGCCGCCAGAACATGCAGGCAATTTACCGCCG
The DNA here is from genome assembly GCA_051276005.1 of Bradymonadia bacterium. Classification (GTDB taxonomy): domain Bacteria; phylum Myxococcota_A; class Bradymonadia; order UBA7976; family UBA1532; genus JBNMOZ01. Next base: position 4,351 of record JBNMOZ010000354.1, read on the forward strand.
GTTGCTCGCACGAGCGCGCGATACGACGGGCGCGCTGGTCGAGCAGGTCGAGCGTATCGGGCGGCTCGGGCGACATCTTGTCGATCCGCGCCAGCAGCGTCTCCTCGTTGATGCGCTGCTCGAGCAGGAGCAGTTCAGCGAGGTTCTTGACCGTGAACATGGCAAGAAGCAGGTGCGCCGACGTGAGCCCGCGGCCAGTCTGTTTGGCGATATCATGGGCCTGAGCAAGCACTTGGGCGTACTCGGCGCTATGCGTGATGGTCACGAACGTAGATCCCTTGGTGGCAATTGCCGCAGGCCGCTTGACGGGGTCATGCACGGCCATGCACAGTCGGCCGCGGCTCGCGTGGCGCGCCCTGCGCTGGGCCCGACGCTCGCTTTAAAGAGTACTCAGGCTGGATACTCTAGCGGGCCGATCCGGGGAAGAAAACCCCCACCATAAGTCGGGCGCAAACCCAGGAGTGACGCGGGATGCGAAGCGTGGTGCTGGGGATAGCCGGCGGCACGGGCTCAGGTAAGACCACGGTGGCCCGATCGATCATCGATCGTATCGGCCAGACGCGGGTCGCTTACCTTGAGCACGACAGCTACTACCGCGACCTGAGTCATATGACCGGCAGGGAGCGAAGCCAAGTCAACTTCGACCACCCTGACGCCTTCGACACGCCGTTGATGATCGAGCACATCAAGCGTTTGCTGGATGGGGTCTCGGTCCAAAAGCCGGTCTATAGCTATACGGAGTCCGTGCGGACCGAGATGACGGAGCGGGTTGATCCACGCCCGCTCATCGTCATTGAGGGCATCCTGGCGTTGGAGAATCCGGCGCTGCGGGCCCTGATGGACGTGAAGATCTTCGTCGACACCGACGACGACATCCGCCTGATGCGTCGCCTGCGTCGCGACACGGTGGCCCGCGGTCGATCCATGGATCATGTGCTCGCCCAGTACGAATCGACGGTGCGTCCAATGCACCTGGCGTTCGTGATGCCCTCGCGGCGTCAGGCCGACGTGGTGATCCCGCGCGGCGGGCACAATCGGGTCGCGATCACGATGGTGGCCGACGCGCTTGTGCGGCGCCTGTCGAGCTCGGATGGGGGCTGACAGCCCCGGCACAACCGACGTGGCGGCCCTGCGGGCTGCGTTGACGGGGCGTACGCGCCTTGCCCTGCAAGGCGACCGGCAAGCCGCCGTCCTCGTGCCGATCATCACCCACGCCGACGGCCCCTCGCTGCTGCTCACGCGCCGCACCGAAACGGTAGGCACCCACCGCGGACAGGTCGCATTCCCCGGCGGGCGCGTCGATCCCGAAGACGTCGATCGCATCGCCACCGCCGTGCGAGAAGCCGACGAGGAGATCGGGCTGCAGCGTCTGGATCTCAGCGTCCTTGGCATACTCGACGACGTCGTCGCGCGGGGCAGCACCGTCGTCACCCCCGTCGTCGCAATGGTCCGCGGTCGGCCAACCTTCGTGCCCAGCCCGTACGAGGTCGCGCGCATCTTCACCATCCCCGTCTCGGCGCTGCAGATCGCCGAGGGGTGGCGCACGCAGCCCGTGACGTGGAAGGGTCGCTCTTGGCCGATGTATTTCTTCGACTACGACGGCGAGACCCTGTGGGGCGTGAGCGCCTACATCACGCTCAAGCTGCTGAGCCTCTTGCCCGGTGGCGCGCCCTTCACCCCGCCCGACACGGACCCGCGGACGGTCGAATGATCACCGATTCAATGCTCTCCGCAGGCCAGCAGCTGGCTGGCGCTCAGGCCGGCAGCCTGCACGGTCGACGCATTCACGTCTGCGTGACCGGTGGGGTCGCTGCCTATAAAGCGGTCGAGGTCGTCCGCGCCTTCAGCAAGGCGGGCGCGACAGTGCAGGTGGCGATGACCCCCAACGCGGCGCAGTTCATCGGCCCCTTGACCTTTCAGGCCGTCACGCATCAACGGGTGCTGACCCGCACGCTCGACGCCAGCGAAGAGATGGACATCGGGCATATCGAGTTCGCCCAGGAGTGCGACGCGTTGGTGATCGCGCCCGCGACGGCGAACCTGCTGGGCAAGGCGGCGGCGGGTATCGGCGATTGCGTCGTCTCGACCGTGCTGCTGGCGGCGACGGTGCCGGTCATCGCGGCCCCGGCGATGAACACGTTCATGTACAACAACCCCGCGGTGCAGGCGAACCTGCGCACCCTCGCGTCTCGCGGCTGGCATCTGGTCGAGCCCGAGTCGGGCGCCCTGGCGTGTGGGCATGTGGGGCCGGGTCGAGTGCCGCCCG
>JBNMOZ010000355.1:0-6548 GCA_051276005.1 Bradymonadia bacterium
GACAGCCTCGGCTGCCAGACGCCGAGTCACCAATGCGCTCTCGATTCTGGCCTTCAACGTCTTGAAACGAAATGGTTTTAGCGCAATATCTGTCGCACCCGCGTCGACCAGACGTGCATGCGTCGACACCTCGGTCACGGCCGTCACCATGATCACCGGCACGTCACGCAGCGACTGATCGCCCCGTATCGCGGCCAAAACGCCAAAACCATCGACGTTGGGCAACATGAGATCCAGCAGCACCAGATCCGGGGTCTGCTTGCGCGCAGCTACGATCGCCGCAGCGCCGTCCATCGCGACCCGTGGCACGTGCCCAAGCGTGCGGCAGAACCGCGCGAGCAGGCGCGCGTTGAGGGTATCGTCCTCAACAACCAGGATGTCGGCTTGCATGTCGCTCATGCTCGAACCCTTGGTCGATTGGCCATACGCATACGCCGGTGTATATGCGACTGGGTCACGCTCTCTCACTCATCGATTTGCAAGTTATCGAACCGCGTCCACTGCTTGAAGAAGCGCAGCTTGCAGGTGCCCGTCGAGCCGCTGCGGTGCTTGCCCAGGATCAGCTCGGCGACCCCTTTTTCTTCAGTGTCTTCGTTGTAGTACTCATCGCGGTAGACAAACATGATGATGTCGGCGTCCTGCTCGATCGCGCCTGACTCACGCAGGTCGGAGAGCATTGGGCGCTTGTTCGGCCGGCTCTCGACGCCGCGGTTGAGCTGCGAGAGCGCGATCACCGGGATGTTGAGCTCTTTGGCCAGCCCCTTGAGGTTCCGGCTGATATCGCTGATCTCTTGCTCGCGACTGCGAATGCCCGGGCGCCCCTTCATCAGCTGAAGATAGTCGATGACCACCAGGCCAAGCTTCGGGATGCCCTTCTCACTGGCCAGCCGCCGGCACTTGGAGCGGCACTCCATGACCGAGATGCCGGCCGTGTCATCGATGTGCACCGACAGGTTGCTCAGCCGCTTGACCGACTGCAGCAAGCGATCGACGTCGCCATCGCTGAGCTGACCGGTCTTCATACGCTCACCGTCAACACGCGCTTCACTGGCAAGAATACGAGCCGCGAGTTGAACGGTCGGCATCTCAAGGCTGAAGATCGCGACCGATATATGGCCATGCATCGCGGCATTCACGGCCAAGTTCAACGCCAACGCGGTCTTGCCCATCGCTGGACGCGCCGCGAGGATGATCAGATCGCCGCCGTGCAGGCCCGCCGTCTTTGCGTCGAGGCTCGCGAAGCCCGTCGGCACGCCGGTGACCGACGACTTGGCCTCAAACGCCGTCTTGACCTTGGTGATGGCGTCGGTGAGCGCCGAGTTGAGCTTGATGAAGCTCTTGCCCTGCTGCCCCTGACCGACCTCGAAGATCGACTGCTGCGCCTCGTCGAACAGGCGAATGGTGTCTTCGTAGTCTCCACCCTTCGCCTTCTCTTGAATGTCGGCGCAGACCTTCACGAGCTTGCGCACTTCGGCGTAGTCGTGCACGAGGTGTGCGTGATGCTCGATGTTGATCGCCGACGCGGCTGCGTCAGAGAGCCGCATCAGATAGTCGACGCCGCCCGCATCTTCGAGCTCACTGCTGCGCTCAAGGGCCGTCGCCAACGTGATGGCATCGATGGGTTGGTTCTCTTCGGCGATCTTCACCATCATCTGGAAGACGAGGGTATGACGCGGCGAGAAGAAGTCCTCGGCGTCGATCATCGGCATGATGCGATCAAGCGCAGAATTATCGAGCAGCACACCACCGAGCACCGAGAGTTCGGCCTCCTGGGCTTCAAGATGGCGTGCAGTACTCATGGATTATCGCCTCGAGGGGCGCGTTACCGGCCGAATCACGGCGAAGGGAACGCGGGAGAGGCGATGAAGGCTCACTCGAACTCGGCGTCGTCGTCTGCCGCCTCTACGGCGACCTCTTCGACAACAGCTTCGACCACAGCTTCGACCTTCTTGGCGACCTCAGCCTGCACGATCACGGTGATCGTGGCGGTCACATCGCGGTGCAACTTAATGCCCACGGCGTGCTCGCCCACAGTCTTGATGGTGCTCTCGGGCATCACAAGCTTGCGGCGGTTGATCTCGTAGCCCTGCTCCTTGAGCAGCGCGTCGATCTCCATGGTCGTGACCGAACCGAACAATTTGCCCGACTCGCCCGCGGCCTTACGAACGACAAGCACGATCTTGTTGAGGCTCTTTTTACGCTCCTCAGCATCGCCGCGCATGCGCTCGATCTTCTTAGAGATGAGCCGCTTCTCGTGCTCAACCCGCTTGACCTGTCGCTCGTTGGCGAGCACCGCCAAGCCACGCGGCAACAAGAAGTTGCGTGCGTAGCCCGACTTGACGTTCACCACATCGCCGACATCGCCCAAGTGGGCGATCTCTTCACGGAGGATGATCTGCATGCTGTCCTCCTCAGTGTGCCTTGACGGTGGTGAAGGGCATCAACGCAACCATCCGAGCCCGCTTGATGGCCTGGGTGATCTTGCGTTGATTCTTGGCCGTCAGACCAGAGACCCGGCGCGGCACAATCTTGCCACGCTCGGTGATGAAGTACTTCAACGCCGAGGGATCTTTGTAGTCGATGACCAGGGACTTATCGGCCAGAAAACGATCGACCTTACGTCGACGCCGGCCACCGCCGCCGCCTCCGCCGCCGCCGCCTTTGTATCCGCCAAACTTACGCATCGCTGGCCTCCTCCTTCTGCGGGGCGGCTTCGGCCGCGGCCGGCTCTTCAGCCGCCACGGTCTCTTCGGCCGCAACAGCCTCTTCGGCCACGACCGGCGCGTCGGCGACCGGCGCTTCGGCCTTGGCCACTACCGGCTCTTCAGCCGCGACCGGCTCTTCAACAACCGGCTCTTCTTCCGCCAAGCTCGTGACAGGATCGAGATCCTCTTCGAGCTTGATGGTCATGAAGCGCACGCAGTTGTCGAGCATGCGCAAGACACGCTCGATCTCCTGAGTCAGGCCCGGGGGACCAACCAGGATGTTGTACGTGTAGTACGCCTTGTTGAACTTGCGGATCTCGTACGCGAGCTTCCGCTTGCCCCACTCCTCGCGCTTGATGAGCTTGGAGGTGCCGTACGTACTGATCGCCAGGTCAACGCGGTCGCTGACCTTCTGGCGGTCTTCGTCTGTGGCCTCCGGCTGTACGAGATAAATCAACTCGTACTTACGGAGCTTGAGCTTTGCCATTGATGCTCTCCCTTTGGGTTGAAAGCAGCCCGCGATCCAGATGATCCCGAGCAGGGAGTGGGCACATAATGTGCCCGACGAGGGTTGCCCCCCGACCCCGGCGCACTGCGCCAAGGCTGGCCAACCTATTCGGCTCATGGCCAGAACGTCAAGTCGACAGTCGAGCCAACCGTCAATCCAGCCGGCCGCCTACAGTGAAAAGTCTTGTCCGTCATCATCTTGCGCGAGCGCCTGCATCCGCGCTTTGGCGAGCGCACGCGCCTGACGGGTGCCCTCGACATCGACCGTGAGCGAGATGACGCTGCCTTCGACGGCACCATCCGGCAGCGCAACGCGCGGCACGTCGAAGGTTGATTCGCCGCCTTGGATGACGGCGTACTCGCCCTCGAACCGGTCGACAGTCCAGGTCATCGGGTGCCCTTGGGCAGCGTCACCACGCTGAAGGCCTTCGGCGTCTGGCGCGACTCGCGCAGGCTGCCGCGAATGTTGATGACCCCGATGAACTCCGTCGCGCGCCCCGGATCGATGTTCACGCTGATCGAGTTGAGGCCGTCGAACAGCAGAAAGAGCCCCAGCCCCGCCCCACCCTCTTTGTGTTCGATCTGGTCACTGCCGCGTCGTAATCCCTTGCGAATATAGTTCTTCAGCGTCTGCGCCGTGAGCGCGCCGAAGGGGTCTCGCACGCCCATCACCAACCGCTGCCCGTGGCTGCCAAAGCTGAACATTGGCCGCTCGGTGGGCATGAGCGCGACGCGGTCGGCGCGCCGTTGATTCGCGTACTTCGGATCGCCCGTCTTGCGATCGATCGGCGCGTCGTAGATCGCGTTCATGAGCATCTCGTCGGCCAGCGCCTGGGCGTGCTCTACCAGCCGGCCGCGCATACCGATGCTCGCCATGAAGCGCTCGATATGCCCGAAGACCCGATCCTTCTCGTCGCTGGCCGCGATGCCAAACTCGATGACCCGCGCACCCCAAGGCAGGTGCGCTTGGATGCCGAAGGGGGCGCGGCCAAAGATGCGGGCCAGCAACGCCGTCAGATCGGCCATGAACCATCGGCTCTGCAAGCCAATCAGATGGTCAAACCACGGCTCGGCGAGCAGCGCGCCCATATGCTCGGGCGGCGACGGATCGGCGAGGAGCACCACAGTGGCGTTGCCCCGCGCGCGCCCGACCCCCTCGATGCCGGCGACGGTCTGCCGGTCTGCGCCCCACTGCACGAGGATGATGTTCGCGTCGGCGTCGGGCTCGGGGGCGACGCGCACCTCTGCGCCAAAGCAGCGGGCGACGCGGATGGCCGGCCGCAACGCCACTGGATCGCCGACGCAGAGCACTCTTGGCCCGCCGCTTGAACTGGATGAACTCAAAACATGTCCGCGGGTGCCGCTGGCGCGCGCATATCGGCGCTCGCTGGCGGGGTGATGATGGGCGGCGCGCTGCGCTCCATGAATTCGGGCACCGGAGGCAGCGCGGCTTGGGCTGGCGCGAGAACGGGCGGCGTGCCGGGGGCGCGGGGCGCGGCGCTCGTGGCGGCTGACAAGGCGCGCAACGCCGCGCCATCCACCGCGCCAAACGTCGTGAAGACACCGTTTGACACTGTCACGCCGCCAATGGCCGACCGAACCCGGCTGGCCAGGTCGGCCGACACGGTCTTGTCGGTCTGTACGAACACCGGGAGCGGCACCCCGCGGCTGATGAATGCCGTCTTGAGCCCGCCCGCGTTGCCCAAGAAGGTGAAGGCGCCGCCGGCACGCCCCAGCTTGACCATGCCCAGGGCGGCCTGCACGTCGCGCGCGGGCTTGAACTTGAAATAGCCAGGCGGTACCTGGCCCTGGAGCAGGTAGTTCATGATGAAACCGCGCTCAGCCTTGCTCATGCCCGCGAGCGTCTTGCCCTTGAGCACCCCGATGGTGGCCGCATCGCGCGTCGCCAACACCATCGGGCGCGACGCCTTGCCGCCGGCCTGACCCTGCGCGAAGACCGGATAGCTGCGGCGGGCCTGCAACTGCGCTCCGATGACCGCGAACTGGACGCGCCCCTGCTTGACCTGCTGGTCGAAGTCGCCCTGCGTCGCGAACCCACGCCCAGCGACCGGCACGCCGGCCTTGTTCGACAGTTGCCCTGCGATTTGTTGCGCGAAGGTCGTACGCGCGAGCGCGCTGGCGAACAGCACCTGCGGCGCATACACACCCACGACGATTTGCTCGGGCGCGTCTTGGGCGTGCGTCGACGCGACACCCACAACGACACCCCACGCCACGGTGAGCAGCCACCTCATTCGCTGGCCTCGAAGCGGTAGATGCGCTGTTTGATGTCGGCGATTTCGCGGGCGCGCGCGGCATGCTCACGCCCGGTCTTGGCGTAGCGCGCGAACGCCTGCCACGCCTTGCGCTGATCGCCCTTCGCCTCGTAGGCCACACCCAGGTTGAAGATCGCCTCGGGCACCTTGTCCTGCAGCTTTCGCCAGATGTTAGCGGCCACCTTGCGGCGCTTTTGCAGCCACGCGACGACCTGCTGGTTGTGCTTGATCGTCGGATCGGTGCTCAGCTTCGCCGCCGCGCCAAAGGCGGCCCTCGCCAGGCGCAGCCTGCCCGCCGTGACGTGCGCTGCGGCGACGCGACCGAGGGCGTAGCGCTGCAAACGCTTCGCCAGCGCCCCCCTACGGTCGGCCAAGCGCGCCTTGACCGCGTCGAACCGACCCTGGATGGCGTCGGCGTAGGCGAGCAGATAGTCGATATGCCCGCCGGGCGTGCCCTTGCGCAGATGCCACGCCGTCGGATCGGCGCGACCGAGGCTGTTCGCCTTCGCCAACTGACCCCGCCCTTCGCGGGCCTCGCCGCGGCGCAACGCCTGGATGGCTGCGGCGTACCGGGCGCGGGCGAGCACGCTGGGCGGCAGGGCCTCACCGACGGCCAGGATGACCCGCAGATCTTTGGCCATGCGCCGCTGCGCCGCGCCGCCCGGCAAGTCGCGCAGCACCCGCGCGAAGCGGGCCAACGCGCGGTTGATCGCGACGCTCGGATCTGCGCGCCAGGCCTTGTTGGTGTCGAGCAGGGTGATGGCGTCCTCGAAGCGGCCAGCCGCCGTCAACGCCGCGCCCAGCAGAGAGGCCGTGTGAGCGGACGGCGCCGCGCGATGTATCGGCTCGACAATATCGACCGCCTCGGCCGCGTCGCCGGTCGCAAGCAGAGCGCGGGCCAGAGTCACCTGAATCGAGCGCTCACTCGGCGACGCCGTCGCGGCCTTGCGGGCGTCAACGAGCGCCGGGCCAGGCGCGCCAGTCTGCAATCGCGCCAGCGCCCGAGCGGCGAGCAGGTGCGGGTCGTCGGGCAGCAGCGTCAGCGCGTGATCGATGCGGT
>JBNMOZ010000356.1:0-6546 GCA_051276005.1 Bradymonadia bacterium
ACCGGCGCCAACGGTGGCGGCGGCGCCAACTTCGGCGTGATCGGCGCCAGCCTGTACGACGCGGCGCTGGGCTTCTTCGGCCGGCGCGGTGGTCCGGGCGGCGGCGGCGGCGGCGGCGGCGGCGGCGGCGGCGGCGATTGTGACTTCACCTGCGGGTGCCTCGACGACATCGGCGGGTCGGGCGGCGGCGGCGGCTCTGGCGGCTGCGGTGGCCTCGGCGCCCTGCCGGGCGGCGGCGGCGGCGGCTCGTTTGGCGTGTTCATCGTCAACTCAAGCCCCATTCTGCGGTTGCGTCGACTCATCACCGGCGACGGCGGCGGCGGCGGCGGCGGTGGTCGGGCTGGTGACGGCGGCGCGGGTGGCCCGGGCGGCGTCGGCGGCTCTGGACACGAGGTCAGTGGCGGCGGTGGGCGCGGTGGCGTTGGCGGCCGCGGTGGCAACGGCGGCCATGGCGGCGGCGGTGGCGGTGGGCCGACCATCGGCGTCGTGCGCGGCGCCAACTCGGGCGCGACCGTGATCGATGTTGGGCAGTACGAGCTGGGCAACGCCGGCAGCGGCGGCGTCTCGCCCGGCACCAACGGCGCCAGCGGCCGCCGCAGCAACACGCTGTAGCGTCAACTGAGCTCCAGCGCAGGGTGGGCGCTCACCCAGACCTCAGCTCAACAGCAGATCGCAGCAAGGACGAGATGGACGCTTTTGGTCCGCTACACCCCGAGTTCTGGTCCATCGTGGGCATCGCGGTGATCTGCGGCACGATCATCGGATTCGAGCGACAGCTGCGGGGCAAGCCTGCGGGCATCCGCACCAGCATCTTGGTGTGCCTCAGCTCGGCGGTCTTCATCCATCTGGGCGCGGTCAACGTCGGCTTTGGCGATCCAACCCGGGTGCTCGGTCAGCTGGTCTCGGGCGTCGGCTTCTTGGGCGGGGGTGTGATGTTCGCGCGCGACGGGCTCGTCAGCGGGGTGACCACCGCGGCCGTCATTTGGGTGCTCGCCGCCATCGGCGCGGCGATCGGTCTGGGCCATGGCACCGACGCGATCGTGCTCTCGGTGGTCGTCGTCGCGATCCTGGTGGGCATTCAGCTGCTCGAGTCGTTCATCCGCCGGCTCACCCGTGGGCGGTATGCGGCGGAGGCGCCGAAGGGTTCGGCGTTGGTCGAGGGATCGGACGGCGGCGAGAAGGACGCTGCTGGCCCGGGGCCGAGGGAATGAAATCGTCTGCCCGCCAACGCGCGCTGGTCAACCTCAGCGTCAGGCTGCTTTGGTGCTCAGCCCTCGTCTAGCTGCATTCCTTGCGCGACTCGCCCCCTGCGCAGATTCGCTCGCCTGATCTCGATCGCCGCGTGGCGCACCACCCCGCCTAACGCACCACGACGCCCCGGTCAGCCCAAAGCCTTGACCGCGACCTGATACACCTCACCGCGATGGGCATAGCTGCGATACCGATCAAACGAGGACGCCGCCGGGCTGAGCACCACGCTCTGCCCCGATTGCGCGATCCACGCCGCCTCATCAACCGCCTGCGTCATCGTCTCCACCCGGCTGGTGGGCACCCGCCCGGCCAGCGCCTCAAGCGTGCGATCGGCCGTCGTGCCCATCACGATCACATGCACCGCCCGCAGCAACACAGCCTCAATGAAGGGCGCCAGATCGAGCCCCTTGTCGAAGCCGCCCGTGATGATGACCTGCGGTGTATCAACCGCACGTAACCCCACCGCAGCCGCATGCGGGTTGGTGGCCTTCGAGTCGTCGATCCAGGTCACCGCGTCGCGCTCGAGCACCCGCTGCAGACGGTGGGGCAGCCCAACAAAAGCCCGTAACCCGGCAGCCATCGCTGCCGCGTCGATGCCAAACGCCGAGGCCGCCGCGCAGGCCGCGAGGGCGTTCGCGACGTTATGCGGGCCCATCACCGGCAGGTCGCGCGCGGGCATGATCGGCCCGCCGGGGCCGACGAGCATCCCGCTCTCGAGTCGCCAATCTGTCGCCTGGTAGGGCGAGAACCCCAGCCGCTGAACGCCGGGCTGGGTCTCAAAGGCCCCCACGATCGGATCGTCCGCCCGCAGGATCGCCACGTCGCCCGTGCTCTGCTCGGTGAGCACCCGCGCCTTGGTGCGCGCGTACCAAGCAGTGTCGCCATCAAAGTAGTCGGCATGATCGTCGGCCACGTTGGTGATCACCGCGATCCGCGGCCGGAAGTGCCCACAAGACCACAGCTGAAACGCGCTGACCTCGGCCACCAGAACCCCATCGGCGCCCACGTCGCGACAGCGCGCTGACAGCGGAATGCCGATGTTGCCGGCGACCACGCAGGGCATGCCGCTGGCCTCGATGATCGCGCCGATCATCATCGTCGTGGTGCTCTTACCGTCGGTGCCCGAGATGGCCACGATCGGCGCCTCGGTCACGTGGGCGGCCAGCTCGATCTCGCTCATCAACTGCACGCCCGATTTGAGCGCCGCGACCAGCGCGGGCGTCGACGGCTTGATACCGGGGCTGGGAATGAGCAGCTCGGCGCCCGCCAACACGTTGCCGCCGCCGCAGATCTGAACCCGGGCGTCGACCCCCTCGAGCCCGTCCAGATCGCGGGCATCGCTCAGGATCACGGTCGCGCCCAGATCGGCCAAGAGGTTCGCAGCGGCGATCCCGCTCTTGCCGGCGCCCCAGACCGCGACCGTGCGCCCCGTGAACGCGCCAGCGCTGATCGTCATCGCGCGATCCGCGCGTCCGCCCACGCATCCGCCATGCGGAAGAAGTCGTCGCCCCCGAAGAAGATGACCATGTCGCCGTCGCCCACCGACTCTTCGAGGTAGGGCACGACGCCGGCGTTCTCCGCAACGTAGTGCACGGTGTTGCCGGCCTCGCGCAGCACGTTGACGAACCAGGGGGTGTCGATGCCGTCGAGCGGGCGCTCTTCGGCCGCGTACATCTTGGTGATGACCACCTGGTCGCAGCCCGTGAACGCCTGGGCGTACTCTTCGCCGTGGTAGCGCATGAGCGTGTAGCGGTAGGGCTTGAAGACGCACCAAATGCGGGCGTGCGGGATCTTGCGGGCGCTCTCCAGCACCCGCCGCATGCCCGTCGGGTGGCTCAGGTAGTCCTTGACCAGGGTCAGGTTGCCCGCGCGCCGCACCGTGAAGCGGTTCTCGAGGCCCTGATAGGTGTTCAACGCGGCCTGCACCGTCTTGAAGGGCAGATCGAGCGCGCCGACGGCGATGGCGATGGCCCCCATGGCGTTGTCGGCGTTGTAGTTGCCTGGGATCGGCAGGCAAATTTCGCCCAGCGTCGTGTCGCCGTGATGGGCGATGAAGCGCACCGTGTCGCCCCGGTCGTCGATGTCGGACGCGCGAAACTCGAGGATCGATCCGTCGCTGGGCTCTTCGCTGCCGTACCGCACGAACGGGCGGTCGACGTGGCTGGCCAAGCGGCGTACGCCTTCGTCGTCCCAGTTCAGCGCGAGCGTCTTCAAGTTTTCGTTATTATTGATGAACTTGGCCATCGTGATGACGATGTCGTCGAGGCCTTTATAGAAGTTGAGGTGGTCGACCTCGAGGTTGTTGACCACCACATGGCGCGGCTTGAGGTTGAGGTGGCTGCGATCGCTCTCGTCGACCTCGGCCACGGCGTGTGCGCCCGAGCCCGCGCGGGCGTTGAGGGTGTAGTTGTTGAGGATGCCGCCGATCACGAAGGTGGGATCGCGCTGCGCCTGGATCAGGCAGTGGGTGATCATCGCCGAGACGGTGCCCTTGCCGTGGGTGCCCGTCACGCCGACGCTCTCGCGGCCCTGCAGACACAACGCCAGCATGTCCGAGCGATGCGCCTCGCGGATGCCTGCCGTACGCGCCGCGACCCGCTCGAGGTTGTCCTCGGGCACCGCGGTGCTGTGCACCACCACGTCGGCCCCGACGATGTTCTCGGCGCGGTGACCGATCGTCACCGCGATGCCCAGCGCCCGCAGGCCCTCGGTCAACTGGCTCTCGCGCACGTCGCTGCCCTGCACGCGCACGCCCTGCTGATGCAGTACGCGGGCGACGGCGCTGACGCCGATGCCTCCGATGCCGATGAAGTGAATGACTTGATCACGACTGAACATAGGGCGCTCCTCGCTGGAACCTGTCGGGCGCCAACTTATCGGGCCAGACCGCGGCGCGAGGATAGAGTTCGGCCTTGCGCAATGCAACGCACAGCGCGACCCTTCGCCGAGTCAAGCGAGATGGAGCAAAAACGATGCGTGCGATTGGCGGAACGGCCTTCTCAATGGGGCTGCCCCTGGCTCTCCCATGGGTCCTCCTCGGGGGGCTGATGTTGGTCAGCGGGGCGTGCTCTGAATACGATGAGCCGACGCTCACGCCCGGTCAGAAGAAGCGGGTGCAGGCCCATCTTGTGACCGAGGCGACGCCGCAGCATGCGCTCAACGTCGTGATCGAGAATCAAGTCGAGCTCATCGGCTACGACCTCGACAAGACGACGGTCAAGCACGGCGAGACGGTGCGCATCACCTACTACATCAAGGCGCTCGCCGACCGCATGGACGACAACAAGATCTTCGTGCATCTGCAGGGCAAGAAGGGCGATCGCAAGGCCTGGATGAACCTCGACCACCACCCGATCGGGGGGCTGCATCCGCTGCGCAAGCTCAAGAAGGGCCAGATCGTCAAGGACGTGCAGACCGTCACGATCCCGCCAGCGTTCACCGCCGGGCGTGCCGGGATCTATTGGGGACTGTGGAAGGGCGCCCATCGCCTCAAGGTGGATAACAAGGGCAAGACCACCGTCGACAAAGAGGGCCGGGTCGTCATCGCGCACATCCGCATCGAAGGGACCGGCGGCGACGCGCAGAAGAAGAAGAAGACCGTCAAGCTGCCCCTCGCCATCGCCTCAAAGCTGCCCGCCGGCAGCACGATCGTCGTCGACGGAAAGCTCGACGACGCCGCCTGGCAGCCCCTGAAGTGGACCCCCTATTGGACGGCGCCCGATGGCTCTAAGCGCCCCGCGCCGCGCACCCGGGCCAAGTTCACCTGGGACGACAAGTATCTGTATGTGGGCGTGCACAGCCTCGACGACGACGTCTGGGGCACCTTCACCGACCGCGACTCGAACACGTGGGAGCAAGAGGTCATCGAGCTGTTCATCGACGCCGATAACGATCGCAAAGACTACCTTGAGCTGCAGGTGACCCCCGCGAACGTGGTCTTCGACGCGAAGTTCGCCACCCATCGCAGCGACCTGAAGGTGGCGCGGGCGTGGAACATGGCGGGCCTGCAAACCGGCGCATTTGTCGACGGCACGCTCAACGCCCGCGACGACGTCGACAAAGGATGGTCGGTCGAGATCGCCGTGCCCTTCGCCGAGACGCCTGGCAGCCGTACACCTCCGGCGCACGGGGCATTGTGGCGGGTCAACCTGTTTCGCTGGGACGCGCCCAAGGCCGGCCGACAGCAGGCCGCAGCCTTCTCGCCGCCGGTCGTCGGTGACTTCCACGCGCTCAACCGTTTCGGTCGATTGCGCTTCGTCGATCCGAGCAAGGTCGCGCCGACAGCGGTCTCGCCGATACCGATTCCGTCGAGTGTTCTGCAAAAGAACCCTTTAAAACCCAAAATGGGCGGCGCTACACTGGCGCCAGGGGAGACCGCGCCTTCGACTTCGAAGGCACCGGCGTCAAATCCCTGACAGATTGAACGCCGCGTATCGTGCATGATGCGCGCACCCTGGACCCGTAGGAGACGCCGGATGGCAAGCTCGGACAAGCGCAAGCAGAGCCTTTATTTTCCCGAAGAGATGCTCAAGGAGATCCAGGCTGAGGCTGCGCGCCAAGACCGCTCGCTCTCCTGGATCGTGCAGAAGGCCTGGAAGATCGCCCGCAGTGAGATTCGCAAGTTCCCCTCGATCAACGATCCCGACGAGCCGACGAGCTGAGGCTGCCGCTCGACTCGGTTCGCATCCCCGCCTCTGAATCTGCGCTCGGGCGTCGCGCTCGACGGCGAACTCTATGCCCTGACCTGCACATTTGACCGAGCTTGGCCGCCGCGAAGGCTCGGTTCAGGGCTCGCGCAGGGCAGCCCGTATCGACTATAGTCAGCCGTTATCGCCGTCGGGAGCAGGTTTGCCGTCGGCAACGGACGCCAGAGCCTGCGATGCGCAGATCTACCAATGCACCAACGGCCTGGCTGCTGAATTCGAACAAGCCTCACTCGTCCGAGGCTCGCTAACCCCACGACTTTGTCCGGGAGTCCCGGAGACGGAGCGAACATGCGCGCCCTGAAGATCATGCTTGTGACCCTTGCTCTCATGACCACCGCTGCCCACGCGAAGGGCAAGAAGAGCAAGAAGGCGATCCCCCAGCCGCCGTCGACGGTGACGGTGCACAATGGCTGCGCGGCCGACGTGAAGCTGGCCATCAACGCTCAGCCCTTCGAGATCGCCGCCGGCAAGGCAGCCGCCGCGACGGCCCTCGCCCCCGCGCCTGAAGGCAAGGGCTACGTGCTCACCGTGACGGGCGCCAAGGCCGTCAACCTGGGCATGCTCGGGTTTGAGCCGGGCAAGGAGTATG
>JBNMOZ010000357.1:0-6544 GCA_051276005.1 Bradymonadia bacterium
CATACTGCATAGAAGACTGCATAGAAGACCGAAGAGAAGACCGTAGCCAAGACGCCCTCGGAGACCTGCTATGACGACACCCGCGACCCACCTCGACCTGTACCAGCTCACGTCGCTCGTCCCACACTTCGACGCGGGTCTGGCCAACACGCCGGTTACGATGTCGTTCTTCTCGAGGCGCTTGCCGAAGGGTCTCGATGGCGGACCGACGCGGGGCTACCTGCTCTGGATCGGGCTGCGTCGCTGCCTTGACTGGCTCGCTGACGTGCGCTTCGACGCCGCCCATCTCAAGACGCTGACGGCGCACCCGACGCTGGGCGCGGCCCTCACGGCCCGCCCCGAATTGCAAAAGCGCCTCCTCGACTGGCGCTTTCGAGGCGAGATCGACGCGCCCCGCGAAGGCACCGCGCTCACAGCCGGCCCAGCGGTACGGATGGACGGCACACCGCTCGCGGTCGACGGCGTGCGTCCCGCCGCGCAGACCCCCTACTTGGTCGTGCGCTGTGATCTGCTGACGGCGAAGCTCATCGAGACGCCCCTGCTGTCGATCATCAACCACATGACCATGGTCGGCACGAAGGCCAGCCACGTCGTCGCCGCCGCCGGCACGCGGGCCGTGCTGGAGTTCGGCAGCCGGCGCACGCACCCGCAGGCCGCCGTCGACGCCGCCTATGCCGCCTGGCTCGCGGGCTGCGCGGGCACCAGCAACGTCGAGGCCCATCATCGCTATGGCGTGCCCGCGCTGGGCACGATGGACCACTTCGCCATTCAGGCCTGGGAGCGCCCCGACCAGCCGCGCCACGCCACCGAGCGCGCGTTCTTCGAGGCGTTCTACGCGGCCTACCCCAAGTCGGCGGCGCTGCTGGTCGACACCTACGACACGTATGGCGAGCAGACCGGCATTCGCAACGCGATCCGCGCGACGCAGGGTCGCTTGTCGGGCATTCGACTCGACTCGAACATCAGCGCCGAGAACATCTACAAGGCCCGGGCCATCCTTGACGCGGGCGGCGCGCAGCACGCGACGATCGTGGTCTCCGGCGGCATGGATGAGCACAGCATTCGCGCGCTGGGCGACGCACCGGTCGATGCCTTCGGGGTCGGCGAGCGCATCGTGACCAGCCCTGACGCGCCGGTCGGCGTGGGCGCGGTGGGCAAGCTGTGCATGGTCGGGGGCCTACCCACGATGAAGATGGCCAAGGGCTCGGGCAAGGCGACTTTGCCCGGCGAAGTGCAGGTGTACCGCGACGACGCGGGGCACGACGTCATCGCCCGCGCCGACGAGACGCTGCCTGGCGAACCCCTGATTCAGCCGGTTTGGCGCGGCGACGCGGCCTTACCATTGCCGTCGAACACGGCGGTCCGCGACTATGCCCGCCTGAGCGTCGCGTCACTGCCCGCCGAAGCGCGCAGCCCCCGATTTACCTCTGTCCGCGTGAGCGATGCCCTCGCCGCGCGCGTTGAGAGCCTGGTGCGCCGATGAGTGAGACCAATGTTGGGCTGCAGGACCTGCAGCAACGACTGCCGCTGACCACCGAGACGATCGCGTTGGGCGACGGCCAGTGGGCAAATCACAACGTGGGGCTGATCGTCGTCGACGCGGGCGTCGGGTTTACCCGCGAAGGCAACCTGTCTGACCCGACGCATATGATCCCGATGGTCCGCGTCATCGGCGACACCTGGCGCGCGCTGGACACTCAAATCGGCCCGCGGCTGCACACGCTGTGCTTCCTCGACACCCATGAGCCCGACATCCCTGAGCCGCCCTACCCGCCCCATGGCATCAAGGGCACCGGCGAAGAAGAGATGGATCCCGAGCTCACCTGGCTGCTCGAGGAGCCCCGCGTGACGCTGGTGCGCAAGGACTGCATCAACGGGTTCGTGGGCGCGATCGATCGCGAGACGGGCGCGAACGTGTTCTGTCAGTGGGTGATCGACAACGACATCCGCACGCTGCTGGTGACGGGCGATTGTACCGACATCTGCGTGAGCGATTTTGTGGTGACGACGCTGTCAGCCCGCAACCACGGCCTGCTCACCGCCGCCGACCCGACGACGAACCGGGCCGACTATGTGGCTGCGATCACCGGGTTGCGGGTGGTTGTTCTGGCAGATGCCTGCGAGACCTTCGACGCGCCGGGCGTGCACGATCGCGAAGCGGCGCATCACGTCGGGCTGTGGCTCATGGCCAGCCGCGGCGCCGTGATCGCCGATGGTTGGCGCTGATCAAAGCGGTCCCAAACGCGTTCGACGCTACTCGGGCTGGCCCCAGAGCGTGACCGAGTACCCGCCGCGTACGACCGCGCCGGGCTGCATGCTGGCCTCTTCAAACGTCAGCACGCCCTCGGGACACTCCGCGATGGGGAACGTGTCGCCGGTGCGCTGATCCAAGAATTGAAAGTTGCAGCTGTTTTCAGGCGTGATCGGCGTCTCGCCCGGCTGAACCTGATCGGCCCGCAGCTGCATGTATACGAAGAGCACCGCGTCTTCGTCGGTAAAGACCGGCTGAATCAGCACCAGCCCGCCGCCCTGCCCGGGCCCGATCGCTGCGCCCACGCCAACCACGCCCACCGGCGCGTCGCCAAGCCGCGCTTCGAACGTGCCGCCGCCGGTGAGGAAGGCGTCACGCGTAGGCCAAGTGCCCCAGGTCGTCTCGAGGGTCGCGTCGATCTCGCCCACCGGTTGCGAGCACAGGCTCTGGCGCAGTGGCAGGTCCCACTCGGCGGGGCTGCGGATCTCGCGCCGCATGCGCACCGCCTGTTCCTGAACAAAATCAGCCACCTCCTCCACGGCTGCCGAATGCGCCTCGCGTTGGTTCGCCCGAATCACGCCACCAAACGTCGTCATCCAGGTGTCGATCAGCCCCTGCATCCATACGGGATCCCAGACGTCATTGAGTTGGCGCTCGACCTCGGCCAGGTAGCGCGCGCGCCCTTCGGGGTGGGCGTACAGACGGCGCGTGATGATGCCGGTGGCCAACACCGACCAGGGCGCGCGCTGGCGCTCAAAGAGCAGGATCGGCTGGGTGAAGGTCGCGTCGGGCCCCCACGGGATGAACACGACCTTGCCGCTCGTCGGGTCGTCATAAAACCAGAAGTTGTTGGTGTTGCCGCTGTAGCCATCCCAATGCGTCGTCAGCACTTCGGCGGCCCAGAAGCGAAAGAAGCCATCGAGATCGAGGACGGCGTCGAGCCGCGCGATCAGCTGATCGTCCGGCGCTTGCACCGCGTCCGAGATGCGGTCGATCGGCAGCGTGTAGGGCACATCTTCGTCGGTCTTCTGCTCAATGGTGCCGCGATACTCGGGGCGAAAGTCGCTCAGCGTGCCTTCATACAGGTGCCCGTCTTCGTCGGCGAAGTGGCGCCGTAGCCACGGCTTCTTGAGGCTCTCGACATGCGCGAACACGCCAAAGTCGCGCCCGTTCACGAAGAGTTGCGCGAAGTTGCAGCGCGGCGTGGGCACGCCCGCCCGGGCGAAGACGGCATAGGCGAGGCAGGAGCGCAGGATCGATGGGTCCTGGCGTTGGTTGTTGAGCGTGATGCGCGACAGGCCCTCGTGCCGCTGGCCGTCGACGTACTTGTTCATGCGGATCTTGAGTGACGGCTTGCTGTCGCTCACTGAACCGAAGAAGCCCTTCTTGCGGACGCCCACGTTGTCGTAGCTCTGCCCGTCCACGGTCACGCGCGCGCTGAACCAGGTGTAGGGCGACGCGAAAGGCTCGGCGAGGCACTCGGCCCCACGCAAATCCAGACTGCCGCGCTCCTGCACGCGCAGCGCGTCCCAGTCGGCCTCATCGATCTCGAGCGAGACGACGACCAGGTGATCGTCCGCGAAGACCGCTTCGGTGGGATCGGGCACCATCGCATCCGGATCGACCGCAGCGTCGAGCGTGGGCTGCGCGTCGACCGCCATGTCGTCGGTCGCTACCGCGGCGTCGCTGGCCATATCGGCCGCGTGCATATCGGCCATGCGCATGTCAGCGGCTTGGGACATATCGACGGACGGCGCCACGACCGCCGCGCCGTCATCGCACGCCGCCATGGCCAAGAAACTGATGAGTACAACAAACGTGCGCATGGGGCTCCTTGGGACTTCGAACCACACTAACAGCTGACGGTCGTTGATGTTGCGGGCTGGATGTTGCGCCAGCCGGCCCGCCTGCAGATAGTGTCCGTCGTAGCAGACAGCAAGAGCTGACAGTGAGTGTGAGGGGGAGACATGCGGAGTCTATGGATTGGCGCGATGGCGCTGGTGTGCGTCGCGGCCTGTGATGACGGGGGCGGCGCGACAGCCGACAACCCGATCGTCGTCGTCGACATGGGTATGGGTGGTGAGGGCGGCGAAGGCGGCATGAGCGGCTGCGCCGAAGGTGAGACGACCTGCAGCGCGGCCTGCGTCAACACGCAGACCGATGCCGCGCACTGCGGCGCCTGCGGCGAAGCCTGCGCTGAGGGCGAGACCTGCGAAGCCGGCGGATGTGTTGCCCCCGACCCGTGCGCGCGCGCGCCGCTCGAGGACTGCGACGCGAGTGACGACGCGCAGCCGCCGCCGCTCAACGAGCACGCCGCGGGCTACGACAACGATCGCCAACTGATGGTGATCTTCGGCGGCAACACAGCGGTGCCTGAGATGTGCGGCTTCCCGGCGTACACCTTCCTGGCGCGCACCTGGATCTTCTACGACTACGACACGGGCTGCGGTCAGTGGGTCGAGGTCGGTGGCGCACAGCCCCCGGGCCGTGCACGGCACGCGGCCACCTTCGGCGGAGGCTACTTCTGGATCCACGGCGGTCGATATCGTGAGGCCGAACGCGGTCGCTATCAGATCAAAGACGACCTGTGGCGCTTCGATCCCGCCACCCGCACCTGGGAAGAGATGCGGCCGCCGGGCCCCAGCCCGTCCGCCCGCTTCAACCACACCCTCGTCTATGACGACACCCGCGATCAGCTCCTGCTGTATGCAGGCAACACCGACGGCAGCGGCGTGAGCGCGACCCCGCAGGGCGACGTCTGGGCCTACAGCCTCGCAGACGACACCTGGCGCACCATCGAGGCGACCAACCTCGCCCCCCCCGGCCGCCTGTGGCACGACGCGCTCTGGGACAGCAGCCGCCAGCGCATGGTCGTCTTCGGAGGCGCCGACGCCTCGGCCTTCAACCAGAACGCACGCTACTTCGCCGACGTGATCGCCTTTGATCCGTCCAACGGCACCTGGAGCCAGCTGCACAACGGCCGCAACGGCACGCGCCCGGACGGTCGGTTCTGGAGCCGCATCGTGCATGACACCCAGAGCGACGTGTACTTGATGTTCGCGGGCCATGACGACCAGACCCTTGGCAACGCCAACGACACCTGGACGTTCAACCCCGAGTCACGGCAGTGGAGCGCGGTCGCTGGCGCCGACGCGTTCAACCGCCCGGCCAATGGCTTCTGCGACTTCCCCGCCGACTTCACCACCGTCGCCGCGGGCACGCCCGAGCGCCGCAACGCGCATACGATGGTGTGGTCACAGACCTGCGGCCACGCGGTGGCCTTCGGCGGCAAGACCGACTGCGGCGCGGTGAATGACGTGTGGCGGTTTGGTGAGGAGGGGTGGTCGAACCCGGTCATGGCGACCGAAGGCGAAGCGTGCTTGCGCTGGCGGGCCAACCCCGACAACTGCGCGAATATGTGCTTCTGATCGGGGGAATATAGGCCGCTATCGGCCTACCGCTTCGAGACGAACAACCCGCGAAATGCAGCCCCCAGGTGTCCGAAGAACCCCAGCAACGGCTCGGGCGGCACCTGAATCATCGCGTGCTGTACCGCTTGCTGCACCGCTTGCTGTACCGCCTGCTGAATCTGCGCCGACTGATTCTGCGGCGCCGAAACGAGCAGCGCGGGCGCCTGCTGCACGACCGGCATCGGCGCAGGCTCTGGTGGCAGGATCGGTGACTCGATCGTATCGATCGCGTCGACATACTCACGGCGCTCTCGGGCGGGGAACTCCAGCGCGTCGCTCGATGAGGCCAGCACGAACGCGTCGTCGGCGTTGACACCCATCGTCAGGTCGCCCACCGCCTCACCATCCGCCAGACTCTCCAGCACCCAAGTCGACAGCAGCGGCAGGACCTCCTGATTGATCAGGTGGTCGACGCTGCGCGCCCCTGCGCGAGTGGCCCCGGCCCGATCCACCACGGCCTCTGCGACCGATGGCGTCAGCGTCAACTGCGCGTCGTGCGTGTCGCGGAAGCGCTTGATCAGCCGATCGAGCTTGAGACCTGCGATGCGATCGAGCACCGCGCGGGCCAGCGGGAAGTAGGGCACGACCGTCATGCGGCCAAGCAGCGCGGGCGAGAACGCCTTCTGCAGCACCGGGCGCAGCACCTGATTGAGCGCCTCGACCGGCACCCGCGCGCCGCCGGGCTGGCTGGCGCAGATCGCCTCGATGAGTTCGGATCCGACGTTGCTGGTCAGGAGGATCGTGGTGTTACGGAAGTCGACCGAGACGCCTTGGCCGTCGTCGAGTCGGCCCTTGTCGAAGACCTGGAAGAACACCTCGAGCA
>JBNMOZ010000358.1:0-6522 GCA_051276005.1 Bradymonadia bacterium
CTGGCCATGAGCGTCTGTCCATGTTTCAACATGTCGATGTCTGTGCCCTCCACCGCAGTGGGCGTTCGGGGCCAATCGAGGACCTGATCGCATGGGGAGGGTGGACCGCGGTCGGGGCTCGCTGCGATGCTCGAACACATGGCCAGCAACTGCTCCCCGCGCACCTCAGCCTTGGCGAAGTAGTAGTGCACATCACGACCGCCTTTGATGTCCTGGTGGATATGGACACAGGTGGCGTCGACGCCGTCCACCGTGCAGGGCATCGCGCGATCGACGAGGGTGGATGCGATGCCCGTTGGGATGTCTTGCAAGGTCTCAATCACGGTACGGATGCGATCGTCACGCGTCATCAGCCCTTCGAGTTGCCAGGAGAGTTGGCCGCCACCACCACAGCGGATCCGCTCGGCACTGCCATCGCGTTGACATCCTTTTGGGGTCAGCAGCGCCTTGCCCGCGAAGGTCCCGTGGGGAAACACGCGGGGCGCGACGAGAAGTGCATTTGGGACGGGGCGTTCAATGAGCGTTGCGATCACGCGACGACACGCGTCGTCGACTGTGGTCCGCTGATGGCCGGCGCGTGAATCGGTGAAACACGTCGCGATCAATATTCGCTGGGTTCGCTTGAAAGCGACAGCGAGGGTCTGAGTTTCGAAGAGAACGTCCGCTACGGTTTCGGCTTCAACGAATCGTCGCCCAAGCAGTGTGTGTTGGCCCAGCACGAACTGCAGCGGTCGCCCATCGATATTTGGGCCTGGCTGCGGATCATGCTTCGAGGCGTAGGGTTCGTGGGCGATGAGTCTGGCGAAACTTTCCAGCGCGTGGGCGGCATTGTCGGCGTGCGGAACCGCGATGCTGAACCTGAAATTCGGGCAGAGGCCGGTGAGGGCGCCGCTGGGTTTCCCCCGCTCGACCCGGCATCCCGCCAAGATGTCGTCACTCGCAGTGCCGCCGATCGGTCCGTCGTAGGTCAGCAACGCGGCGCGCGCGGGTGTGCCGTCCAAGGTCGAGCCGAAGTTGAAACGAATCTCTGCGCCGCGGGGAAAACCGCCGTTCTGCATGACGGTGCGGACCAGCGCGCGGCCCGCAGCGCGATGGGTGTCGAACGCCTGCGGATCGCCTGTGTCCAGCGCCAATTGCAAGCCCCGCAGCCGCGCCTTGAGTACCGCATAGTGGGCCTCAAAGTCGTACGGCTCGGGCGGTTGCGTCCTCGGTTGCAAGGCTTCGATGACCTCAGCCACCGTGCGCTGGGCCGCTTCGAGGTCTGATGGGCTCGGCGCTCTGGCGGAGTCGATGACCAGAGGCTGCTCTGGCGCGATCGACGGCGTCGGGCCGCCACAGCCGATCAAGACGACGGCCAACAGGGTGATGATTCTCATGTGTCCTCCTTTTTGGCGCTGAGACTTCAAGCTTCATGCCACGCCCAGGCGGGATGGCAGCCCGCCCAGGGGGCTCGGGTGGTCATTGAGTGCGTGCAGCCCTTACTAACAATACACGTTGGCGAGTGAGCGGCCAAAATTTCTGCGCGAGCGATCTGTGAGTACGGGAGATAGATCTGCCCGATTTGAGCGCCCAGGTCGTACGGCTATGGTCGCCCGCGCCGACCCCCTACGCTGCCGCTGAACATCACCGAGGAGACGATCATGGAGCGGTACAAGGGCAAGGTCGCGTTGGTTACCGGCGCATCCAGCGGCATTGGCGCAGCCATCGTGCGGCGCCTCGCTCAGGCAGGCATGCACGTGGCCATCTGCGCCCGCCGCGAGGATCGGCTTGAGGCGTTGGCCGACGAGGTTCGGGCGTTGGGATCGCGTTGTTTGGTCAGGGCGACCGATCTGCGCGACGCGTCGCAAATCATGGCGATGATCGAGGCGACCCGGGCCGAGTTTGGTGGCGTCGATGTGTTGGTCAACAACGCCGGGTTGGGTCGTGAGGCGCCGCTGCTTGAGGGCGAGACAGATCACTGGCGATCGATGCTCGAGGTCAACGTATTGGCGCTCAGCATCTTCACCCGCGAGGCCATCGCCGATATGCGGACCCGCGGCGATGATGGCCATGTGATCCATCTCTCGTCGATGGCGGGGCATCGCATGCCCAAGTCGCCGACGGGCGCGTTCTATGCGGCGACGAAGCATGCCGTGACGGCGCTCACCGAGGGCCTGCGCCGAGAACTCTGGCACGCCAACAGCCGCATCCGCGTCACCGCGATCAGCCCAGGATTTGTCGAGACTGAGTTTGCCGCGGTATTCCGGGATGATCCCACCGCGCCCAAGCAGGCGTATGGGCAGTTCGACTGCATCCAAGCGAGCGAGATCGCCGATCTGGTCGCCCATACCCTCGGTCAGCCGCCGCACGTGCAGATTCACGACATCTTGCTGCGGCCCCTGCGCCAAGAGACGTGATCATAGGTCGTCGTTGGACCCTTCGGAGACCAGGCTGACCTCGGTCACATCCGTCGGGCCGAATTCGATGGTGTAGGTGTTCGTGTTCAGGCGCATCGTGTGACGGACGGGCAGATCGGGGCAGCTCGCGCCCACGACGGTCTTCTTGATGGTGACCTCTTCGCCGGCGCCGTTGACGACGCGCATGGGAATGTCGCGGCTCAGGCCGATGGCGAAGTCGCCCTTCTCGTCGGGCTTGAACGACACCCTCCCCGTAAACATGCCGTCGTCGTTGGGCACCAGGGCGCTGCGGTACGCCGTCGCGTCACGGGCCACGCTGGGCGCGCCCTCAGCTTAAAGCGTGGCCTCGACGCTGCGATCGGGTTCGCCAGCGAGCGGGCCGCACAAGGCGGCTTCGAGGTCGGTCTCTTCGCCACAGGCGGTCAGAAGAGCGAAGCCAGGCAGCAGAACGAGGGCGGGCAGAAGGGCAAAGCGGCGCGTGGAGTCTCCAGGTGAAGGGCGGCCGTTCGGTGGCTGCATTGCAAGACGGCATTGCAAGACGCACCATCGGCCGGCCAATCGGATCAGAGCACCGTCGTTTTCTCGACCGCGAAGGACCGCGGCGGATCACAGGGGCGAGCGCGGCGCGGTCTGACGCATCCGAGTCGAGGCGGTGAGCGGGCGCAATGCCGCGTGCGCCGCCTCGAACAGCGCCTCACGCACCGCCCGTCGCGTCTCGGGACGGCGCACAACCAGCGAGACCTGGCGAAGCGGTACGTCGCCCGTGATCTCTTTGATCAAGGCGCCATAGCCCTGCTGCCGCATCTCTTCGGCGGCGAGCGCCGGCAGGATCGTGAAGAACGGCCCACCGCGCACCATGGCGCACAGCGTCGCGACGCTGCCGGCCTCGATATGAAACCGATGGGCTTCGCTGGCCGCGTCACCGAGCGCGCAAAGGTCGAGCGTCTGTGTGCGCAGGCAGTGGCCCTCGCGCATCACGATGAGCTGCTCAGTGGGCAGATCGGCCACCTGTACCCGGTCGTCCGCGTCGACATCGAGGACGGCGTCCGTCGTGTGGAAGATCAGGAAATCTTCGTCGCAGAGCGGATATTCGAGCAGGTTGCCGGTGCCCAAGGGGGGTCGCCAGAATACCGCCATCGAGGGTCTCATCCATCAGCCGCGCGATAACTTGACGGGTCGTCAACTCTTTGACGCGCAGGTCGACCAGCGGGTGGTTGGCGATGAACTGCGGCACGACGCGCGGCAGCACCGTGGGCGCCATGGTGGGGATGATGCCCAGCCGATAGGTGCCGGCGATGCGGTTGTTGAGCGCGTTGAGCACGTCATCGATGCCGTCATGGGCGCTGAGCACCGCGCGAAACTGAGCGAGCAGCGCGATGCCTACGCGGGTCGGCACGACCGGCTTGCGGCTGCGGTCGAACAGCGTCACGCCCAGCTCGTCTTCGAGCTTGAGCAGCTGGGTGCTCAGCGTGGGCTGCGAGACGGCGCAGGCCTTCGCCGCCCGGCTGAAGTTGCGGTGGCGGTCGACGGCGACGGCGCAGGTGAGCTGGGTCAGGGACGACATTTGAGGTCAACGATCCGTCAAACTGGTTGGGCTGGTAGTTGATGTTCGCCGCCAGGGCCGGCTGCGTGGCCCCTGCGCCATCCTGGGCATAGGTGCGAATGGGCGACTTCGCCCGGTTGACCGGCAGGTGCTGATGGTTGACGCCCAGCCGATAGCCCTGCGTGTCGGAGTACGAGGACAGCCGCCCCTGCAGCAGGCGATCTTCAGACGGCTCGATGCCGGGGACCAAGACGGCGGGCGAGAAGGCGACCTGCTCAGTGAAGCGGAAGAAGTTCTCAGGCCGCTTGTTGGGCGTCATCTTGCCGAGGGTCGTGCAGGTCACATGGGCCGTATCGCATTGCCAATCCTTGGTGGCATCGAGGGGATTGAACGCATGTGCCGTCAGCTTGCTTTCGGGCATGACCAGCGCGACCAGCTCCCAGCTGGGGAACTTACCCTGGCCGATGTAACCGTAGAGGTCCTTGGTCGCGTGGCTGAAGTCCTTCGCCTGCAGCGCGCTCGCTTCAGTCGCGCTCAAATTCGCGATGCCCTGCTGGCTCTTCCAGCGAAACTTCACGTACTGCACGACGCCCTTGGCGTTGACGACCTCGCAGGCATGCACGCCGTTGGCGTCCATCTGTCGGAGGTTCGCGGGGATCCCGAAGTTCGAGAACAGGTGCGTCCCATGTGGATGCTCTCGGGGTGGTGCGCCATGAAGTCGAAGATGCGGTTGGGATCTTGGCGATTGGTGACCGGATTGGGCTTGAGCGAGTTGACCATGTCGGGGAACTTGATGGCGTCGCGGATGAAGAAGACCGGCAGGTTGTTGCCCACCAAATCCCAGTTGCCCTGGTCGGTATAGAACTTGACGGCGAAGCCCCGCGGATCGCGCAGAGTCTCGGGCGAGCCCTTGGAGTGAATGACCGTCGAGATGCGCGCGAAGACGGGGGTTGTCTTGCCCTGCGCTGCGAAGAGCGACGCCTGCGTCAGGGTCGAAGAGTTGCCGTACGACACGAACGCCCCATGGGCGCCGACGCCGCGGGCATGCACCACCCGCTCGGGGATGCGCATGCGGTCGAAGCGGGCCAGCTTCTCGATGAGGTGGGCGTCTTCGAGCAGTACGCCGCCCGCTGGGCCGGCGGTCTTGGAGTTTTGGTTGTCGCCGACGGGCGCGCCCGTTTCACGGGTGAGTGGCTCTTGGGCCGACGCGAGACCGGGCAGCGCGAGGCCCAGCGCGAGTAGACAGAATGCGGGGATGGATCGGGAGCGAAGCATCGGATTGCCTTTCGTCTTCGAACGAGGTGGCAATCACGCTAACGGTAGGTTTTGTATATCGAAAATCGATTGTTTCGATGGTGCGATAGGCTGAAACTATGGTGCGACCTGACCCGGCCTCCCGGAGGACTCATGTTCGACAGCCGCGCGCAGTACACCCTGCGCGTCAAAGACAAGTGGACCGTCATCTATGCGCGGGTTGAGGCGACCGTGAGCGATCACCTGCATGGTGTCGAGATCGTCTCCTGCGCCGACGCGATCGGGCGATGGGAGGCGGCGGTCAGCGCCGGGATCGAGGATGCAAAGT
The DNA here is from genome assembly GCA_051276005.1 of Bradymonadia bacterium. GTDB lineage: Bacteria > Myxococcota_A > Bradymonadia > UBA7976 > UBA1532 > JBNMOZ01. The sequence continues at coordinate 5,522 of JBNMOZ010000358.1, forward strand.
GGGAGCTGCATCGTCGCGATCTGCTGCCGTTGGAGATCGAGGTGTCGTCGTTTGAAGGGACCGACGAGACGACCGAAGCAGCGGCGCGTCTGGCGACGTGCGTCGCGATCGTGCGGGCGGCCGAGGCGTCGAAGAGCTGGCCGAAAGTGATCTGCGAGGGCGGCGAGCTGCAGATCGTCTGGGGACCAGACCGTAAGCCGTGACCCAGCTCTACTCGTAGCTCATCGGCCTACTCGTAGATCATCGGCCTACTCGTAGATCATCGGCCTACTCGTAGATCATCGGCCTACTCGTAGATCATGACGCCGTCTTCGCCCTTGCTGGCCTTCATCTGCTGGGGCGGGCCGCCCTCGACTTTGCAGGCGCCGGGCTTGCCGGCATCGGCGCAGGGGCAGTTGCCACCGACGCCGCCGCATGAGCCCTTCAGGGCCTTGTTGCTGAAGATCACGCCGACCGCCATCGCGATCATGATCATGGCCATCAGGCCAGCGGTGAGAACGACCATTTCCATGGGACACCTCCTGAGCAAATCGAGCGCCGCACTATAGCACGCCGATCCAAGATTCGCCGAAATCGAGACCGGCTGGCTGCATCCCAGCATCGCCGGAATCGGAACAGCATCGCCGGAATCGGAACAGCATCGCCGGAATCGGAACCACCCTCCTGATTCAAGGACCGCCGGAATCGGAACCACCCTCCTGATTCAAGGACAGGTTCAGCGCGGCGCAGGCCGTCTTCGCACCCGTCCAGATCGACGCACATGCCCGCGACCCATTGCCCGCTTTCGCATCGCATCGGTCGTGATCCGCGAGCGTTTACGCCACAGGCGATCGGCCCATCTTCGGCACCGTCGACGCAGACGTCGGCATCCGCTCAAGCGTCCCAGTTTGCCCAAGCGCCGTCGAGGCAGCCCCGGCTCTGCACGCCTCTGTCGTTGAGCCCACAGGCTCGATCCTCGAGTTGCTCAGGTTCGCAATCGGGCACAGCAGCATCGACGACAG
>JBNMOZ010000359.1:0-6485 GCA_051276005.1 Bradymonadia bacterium
GTGATGCCGGCGTGGACGGGCCCGCCCGCTGCGTCAACGAGCAATGCTGTCTGTGGTCGAGCAGCGATCCCATGTGCAACGAGCAAGGCCCGCGCGGTCGCACGATGCAGGGCGACTTGGCCGGGCCTCGGCTGATGCTCGAAGGGCGCACGATCTTCGACTTTGGCACCGGTCAAATGTGGGTCTTCACCGGCGAATACGAGGACACCGTGGGGGCTGCACATTTGGCCTGCGCCGACGAAGGTTTACGGCTGCCCACGCTCTTCGAGCTGTACGCCTTGCACGACGCTGGCGCCGAGCTCTCAAACCTGTTCGACCGCGAAGGCGATCTCTTCGACGTCGAAGACTCAGCGTTCGCGCGCACCATCACGCCCCTGCAACAACCCCTGCCAATGCGCATGTTCTTGCGCCTGGGCAGCACGACCGTCGAGCGCGACGACGAGCCTTCTCAGGCAGTCTGCGTGTTCGGCGATCCGCCGCCGCGCGATCCGCTCATGCGCAAACTGCGCCTGTCTGCCACGCCCGAGTTGGGTGATGACCTCATCGAGGACATCTGGACCGGCACTGCTTGGGTCAACCTCACTGAGACCTACGAGACGACCTGGGCACAGGCACAAAGCTGCTCCGCCCTTCCCGGAGCGAACCCCAACCCCAACGCCCGGGTGCCCACGATCTCTGAGGTGCTGTCGGTGTGGCAGCCCAACCCGACAGGCCCAGGCGCCGCCCAAAACATCAACCAGAATCACGACTGGCTGCGGCTGGCGAACCGCGGCGCCGGCCTACAGGCGTTCGACGGCAACAGCCCCCAGCTCGCGGGCCTGTTCTTTGCCGCACGGCAGGTCGGCCCCGAACAGCCCGAGCCCCAGCCGTTCATCGTCTCGTTCATCGACGGCAGCGTACAGGTCAACGACGACCTCGAGGCCTCCAACGGACGGGCGCGCTGCGTCAGCACCCAATGACTTCAGCAGCGTCTTCTCGTCATCGCGTCCACGTCGAATGATCACCGCACCCTGGAGAACCCGCATGTCCTGGTCGCGCCGCCCCATCCTGCTGCTGGCCATACCGCTCCTCGCCCTGGTGACGTCAGGCTGCCAGAGCGCCGCCATCGACGGCGAACGCTTCGCCTGCGAGGTCGATCGACAGTGCATCACCGGGTTCTTCTGCGCGCTGCAGCCCGATGGCGAGGGCGTCTGCGTTGAAGGCGAGCGCGGCATCGCGACCGACGCGGGCATCGTGACCGACGCGGGCATCGCGACCGACGCCGGCATCGTGACCGACGCTGGGCGCCCGGGTGACGCTGGGATCGAGCCGGGCGATGATGACGGTGACGGGGTACTCAACACCGACGACAACTGCCCCAATACACCCAACTACGTGCAGGCCGACCTGGACGGCGACCTGATGGGCGACGCATGCGATCCGTGCCCTGGTGTCGCCGACCTCAACTGCGATCCAGGCTGCGAGTTCGGCGGTGACGGCTGGTGCGTGCGCGAGGGGCGGCGGACCTGTGGGCCGGGCAATATGTGCAGTCGCAAGCTGATCATCAACGAGGGCGCACCCGGCACCTGCAACGCGTTGGGTGAATGTGACGCGAGCGACGATGGCCCGCCAGACACCGAGACCGCTTGCCCAGATGCCACGGTCTGCGTCGGGGGCGCGTGCGTGCCTGAGGCGAATACAGACATCGAGTGCGGTGAATGCGGCGCCCGGTTCGATGGTGTCGCGTGTGGCGCGGGTCGCGGCAAGGCGCGCTGCGTGAACGGCCAGTGCTGCGATTGGTCGAGCCTCGACGCCGAGTGCAATGAACAAGGCCCGCGCGGCGCGGAGATCAAAGATGTCGACGGCCCTCGCTTCTGGCGAGACGGACGCACGATTCGCGACTACGCCACCGGGCTGCAGTGGGTCTTTACCGGCACGCAGGCGATGCTCATGGCCGACGCCCATGAAACCTGCAGCATCGCAAGCATGCGGCTGCCCACGATCTTCGAGTTGTACACGTTGCAGGACGGCCGACATGAGCTGTCCGCCTTGCTCGACGCCCCATTTGACGGCGTGCCCGGTGCCGATGGAGAGCAGCTCTTCGGCCGCGGAGAGTCGGCCCTCGCGCGCACCATTGCGCCCGTTCCGCCGGGGATCGGCCCAAATCCGATGCGCGTCTTCTTGCGCGAAGGCGTCACTGACGTGACGCCGGGCCCGCCAGCACAGACGGTCTGCGTGCTGGGCGAGCCGCCGCCCCGCGATCCGCTCATGCGGGCGCTGCGCCTGCGCTTCCCGCCGACTCTCGACGACGGCATCATCGAGGATCTCTGGACCGCCACCCGCTGGCGCGACCTGACCGAGACCACCCCGACGACATGGCCGCAGGCGCAAAACTGTGTGCGGATGGGTCTTATGGCCCCCGACAACGTGCGGGTGCCCAGCGTCTCGGAGGCCCTGTCGGTCTGGCAGCCCAACCGCACGGGCCCAGTCGGCGACAGGAACGCCGGCGACAGGGATTGGCTCAAGTTGGCCAATCATGGCGCCGGGCTGCAGCAGTCGGGGCCTCCAGGCACAGGGGCCCCCTATTTCGGCCCAGGGATCTACTTTGGCGCGCGACCGGACCTCGAGCCGGTCATCATCAGCTTCGGCACTGGGGCCATCGGCCCGATCGCTGGCGCCAACGCCCGCGTGCGCTGCATCAGCACCCAGTAGGGGTCGCGACGCATCGGCTGGCAATTCTCGGCGCGCCCGGCCATCATCTGTCCCATGTCGGATGATCACCGCAAGGTCCCCAAGGGCCGCCTCAGTCGCCTGGCGCGGCTCGCCTCGGTGGGCGCGCGCAGCGGCGCACGCCTGCTCATGAATCGTGACTCAGGCATCGCCGCCAAGAAGGCCGCCGACGTGCTGGGCAATATGCGCGGGCTGGCGACCAAGGTGGGCCAGATGGCCAGCTACGTCGATGGCGTGCTGCCCGAGCAGCACCGCGACGCCTACGAGACCTGGATGACCAAGCTGCAATCTGCGGCGCCCAAGTCGTCGCCAGAGGCGATCCGGGCGGCCATCGAGGCCGAGTTTGGCGAGTCGGTCGACACGCTCTTCGCGGAGTGGAACGACGTACCCTTCGCCAGCGCCAGCATCGGTCAAGTGCACCGCGCGACGCTGCATGATGGACGGATCGTGGCCATCAAGGTGCAGCACCCCGGCATTCGCGAGGCGATGGAGTCTGACCTCTCCAACGTGAGCTTCTTGGAAGGCACCGTCGGCGCCCTCGCCGGCATGCGTAAATTCGACAGCAAGCGCATCATGGAAGAGATCCGCGCGCGGTTTCGCGAAGAGCTCGACTATCGCAAGGAGGCCGAGCGTCAGCAGGCGTTCACCGAAATGTTCGCCCATGATCCGCAGGTGGTCATCCCCGCGGTGATCCTCGAGCGCTGCGGCGACACCGTGCTGTGCACCGAGCTGGTCGCCGGCATGTCGCTCGAAGAGGCCCAAGCGCGGCCCGAAGGCGAGCGCGCCGAGTGGTGCCGTACGCTGTGGCGCTTCGTATATCAGTCGAGCCTTCTGGGCGGCTTGTTCAACGCCGATCCCCACCCGGGCAACTACTTCTTCCAGCCCGACGGGCGCGTGGCCTTCATCGACTTTGGCTGCGTGCAGCCGGTCGACGACGACAAGTCAGCGAACGCCCTCGCCCTGCACCTGGCCGCACACGCGATGGACGCCGACGCCTTCGCCGACGCGGCGCGGGGCATGCTCGACCTCAAGGGCGGCGCCTACGAGGCCCGCGCCATCGCCTATGTGCGCAACTGCTTTGAGCCAGTGTGGCAGACGCCCTATCGCATGACGCGCAGCTATGTGGCCGAGCTGGTCAACGGCATGAAGTCGCTGGCCATCGACTTCCGCAAGGGCAAGGACGACGGCTACGTGCCGCTGCCGCCGAACATGTTCTTCCTCAATCGCCTACAGTTTGGCTTCTACTCGGTGCTCGCCCGGCTCGACGCCGAGGTCGACTATCGCGCGGTCGAGATCGACTTCTTGCGCGCGGCCGGTGCGTTGCCGGGTGGCGACACGCCGGGTGGCGATACGTCGGGTGGCGACAGGTCGGCCGGCGAAGGCTGAGCGGATCCAGGGGCGCCCGGCCCGATCACCGACGGCGCGAGCTGCATCGGCTCACCCTTGAACCAGCGCTCCAGCACCTTCGCCGCGGGCTTCTCACGCGGTGAATGCCCCGTGTCGGTCAGCCCGCCCATGCCGAACCAATTCCACGCGTAGTATCCGGCCAAAAACCCCGCGTTGTCCCAGGCCAGTCGCGTGGCCTGCCAGGCCTGGGCCTGCACGCCCATATCGGGCGGCACCGGGCGGGCGTGCAGCCAGGGCTCGCTCGCGCCCTGAGCGTCGGAGCGATATCCAACCTCGGTGAAGATGAGCGGCTTGCCGACCCGCTTCGCGAAGCGCGCGATCTCGCCGCGGATCGGGCGCCAGCGCGCGGCCATCGTCTGCGCGTCTTCGGGCGGCGCCCCAGGCGTCACTTTAGCGATCGGCCAATAGGCGCTGATGCCCGCCAGATCGAGGGCGTCCCAGAACCGAATCGGGATGAAGTGATCCCAGTTGGCCGAGTAGGTCAGCTTGCCGGGGAACACCCCGCGCACCTCGGCGATGAGCGCCCGCCACTCGTCTTCATCGCGCTCCATGCTGACCAGCTCGCTGCCCACGGCCAGCAGGTCGACGGTGCCCGCCCCAAGGCGCGCGTGGTGCAGGATGAACGCCCGATGACTCGCCCACCACGCGGCCGGATCCGCCGGCTGCAGCGTACCGCGCCATTGGGTCACGCTGCGCTCCTCGAGGTGGATGATCGGGAGCAAGAAGACCCTGAGCTTCAACGACCTCGCATGATCGATCGCGAACCGGAGCGTCGCGTCCGACGGGGTGACGCCCGGCATCGGCCGAATCACGGTGCTGGTCACGCTCTGCTGCACCCAGCGGGTCGTGAGCTGCACGTCGGTGGCGCCCATCTGCGCGATCTCGTCGAGCATCTGCCGGTAGAGCATCTGCGAGTACGCGTCGTCGGGGTGGCTGGTGAACAGGCCCAGGGCGACGCCATGCCGCGGAGACGCCTGAGCGACAGCGCACAGCGTCATTAGCAGCGGCGTCAGGAGCAGCAGCGTCAGTCGCATGGGATCAGGGCCTCCAAATCAGCGAGCGTATCGGCGTCGGTCGGGGCCAGGGCATGCCGCCAGCCCACGATGCGCGCTCCCCGAAGCACCAGGCCCGCGGCGTGCCGTGCGCTGCGGTCGATGCCGTCGAAGGCCACGTCGAAGACCTGCACGCCCGGCACCGATCGCACCGGACCGAATCGCTCGACCGTCTCGGCGCGGATCCATCGATCCAGCCGGGTGCGTTGCGCCGCGTCCAACCCGGTCGTGGGCTTGGCGATGGGCACCAAGAGCGCGTCCGACCACACGCCCAACGTATACCGCGTCGGCCCCGATCGGCGCGCTTCGCCATAGATCAGCACCGCGGTGACGGTCAGCGGATCAGCCGGCCACTGCCAGATCTGCGCATCGCCCCGCACCGTGATACCCAACGCGCCAACGCTGCGCGCGCGCTGACGCAGAGCCTGCACGTCAGCCCAGGTCGACACGGCCAGCGGGGGCACGAACGCGAAGGGATCGACCATCTCGGCGAGCCGAAGCTGAAGCGTCGCCCGGCGGGTCGCCAGCGCATGCGCGCGCTGATCCACGCCCGCGTCTTCGAGCAGGTCTTCGGCGACGAAGCACAGCGGCGCCTCGACTTGCAGCGCCGGCGGGGCCGTCTTTCGCGTCATGCGGCGACGCAGCACGGCGTCAGGCATGGGCGCGTCCAAGCGTCCGGCGAACAGTCGGCCGGCGATCACGGTGCCGTCGGGCAAAGACACCGCGCGGACCGCGATCTCGGGGCAGCGGCGCGCGATCATGGCGCCGTCTGCGGTCCACAGATACACGGCGCCATCGCGGCGAATGAGCTGAACGGGCTCGCCCGCGCGGGTCCACTCGACCTGCCACGCGGCCAGATCGCCGAGCGGGGCGGTGTGGGGTTCGGGCAGGGTCGCAGCGGGCACAAACGGATACGCCGCGGACGGTGCGACGTCGCCCCCGCGCGCCAGCCAGGCCTCAAAGTCGGCCATGGGCGTCCAGCGCCCGAGCAGCCGATGCGCCACGACGGGCGCGCGAACACCAAAGGCCTCAGCCAGCGCTTGAACCAAAGTCGGCTGCGAAGCCGGCGTCCGAAACGTGCCGGTCAACAGCTTGACGAGCACCGTCCGCGCGTCGAGGGACAGGCCGCCGGTCAGGGCCCAATCGGTCGCGGCCTGCAAGTCGCCGCGCGGCTTCATCCGACCCATCACTTCGGCCAGCGCGGGCACCTGAGCATGCGATTCGGGCGGCGTGAGCGTGTCGATCAGCAGCGCGATCGTCTCGCCCGTGTCGCTCACTTGGGCGGCGCACTCGGCCAGCGTCTCCGCATCGATGCCC
>JBNMOZ010000360.1:0-6432 GCA_051276005.1 Bradymonadia bacterium
GCCGACGATGTCACCTTCGACGCGGGGCATGGGGGTGAAGCCGATGTGCCGCCCGGCGACGACGCCGATGGCACAGAGGAACAGCGCGAAGGCGACGGCGAAGGTGGTGTAGCGCCAACTGGTCGCCGCGCGAACCACGGGCTGAAAGAGGCGCGAGACGAACCAGTCGAGGCCCTGCCCGACCTTGCGCTGCACGCGGCTGAGCGGGTTGCTCGCCTTGGTCGGCGTGGAGTGCGCGAGGTGCGCCGGCAGCACGTAGAGCGACTCGATCAGCGAGATCAGCAGCACGGCCACGACGATGCCTGGGATGACCCGGAAGAACTTGCCCGACGCCCCCGGCACGAAGAACAGCGGGCTGAAGGTGGCGACGGTCGTGAGCACCGCGAAGGTCACCGGGATGGCCACCCCGCGGGCGCCACGCACGGCGGCGACCTCGGGGGGCACCCCCCGGCTGCGCATCTCGAAGATGTTCTCGCCAACCACGATGGCGTCATCGACCACGATGCCCAGGGTCACGATGAAGGCGAACATCGAGATCATGTTGATCGAGATGTCGAGCGAGGGCATCAGCAGGAAGGCGCCGAGGAACGAGATGGGGATGCCCATCATCACCCAGAACGCCAGCTTGGTCTCGAGGAACAGGCCCAGCACGATGAGCACCATGATCAGGCCCATGAGGGCGTTGTTCTTCAACAGATCGATGCGGCCCTGGTACATCTCGGCGCGATCGTTCCAGACCGCAAAGCTGACGCCCTTAGGCAGGATCTTCTCAGCCTTCGCCATGTACGCGTAGACCGCTTCAGACACGCTGACCGGCGACTCGCGCCCCACCCGAAACACGTCGAGCTGCACGGCCGGCTCGCCGTTGAAGGCCAGCGCCACGTCGTCGTCGCGGAAGGTGTCGTCAGCGCCGCCCAGCTCGCCAATGGTCAATCGCGCGCCGTCGGGGCGATCGATGATCGCGATTTCGGCGATTTGTGAGCCGTAGTCGCGCCGCTCAGTGGTGCGCAGCTGCACTTGCCCGCCGTTGGTCTTCAAGGTGCCCGCGGGCAACTCGACAGAGCTTTGTTTAACAACGTCGGCCACTTGCGCCAAGCTGAGGCCATACGCGCGCAGCACCTCTTGCGATATCGAGACGGCGATCTCACGCGCGCGGGTGCCCGTCATCTCGACCAGGGTGATGCGCCTGTCTTTGAGCAGCTCATCGCGGGTGGCCTCGGCGAGTTGGCGCAGGGCCTCTTCGCTCTTCTGCCCATGGATGACGAGCGAGAGCGAGCGCGTGCGGTTCTGCACCAGGCGCACGTTGTGCTCTTCGGCCTCCGAGGGGAACCGGAACGCGACGCGGTCGACCGCCGACTTGATGTCGAGCAGGGCTTGGTTGCCGTCGGTGCCTTCGATCAGCTCGACCGTCAAACCGGCGAGACCGGTTGAGGCACGAGCCGTCACCTTCTTGACCCCGTCGAGGCCGCTGACGGACTCCTCGACGATGCGCACGATCTGCTGCTCGACGACGCCGGGGCTCGCCGACGGATACGGCACCTCGATGCTGACGATGTCGAGGGTGAACTCGGGGAAGAGCTCTTGCTTGACCCGCGTGCTCAGAATGAGCCCGCCGATCATCAGGGCCCACATGAGCAGGTTGCTGGCCACCGGGTTGCGGGCCATCCAGGCGATGGGGCCCTTCTTCTCGGCGTCGCTGAGCACCTCGTCCTCAGGCCGTATTTCTTGGACACGCTGCGCGTACTGCTGGGTGTCAGCCTCGACCGGCGGCGGCGCGGCGTCGGGCGGCGTCGAGGCGCTCACTCCTGGGCCGCCTTCGGGGCGTCCGTCTTCTGAGCGATCGTGGCCGGCGCCGCTTCGAGGCGCAGCGTCATGCCGGGCACCGGCGACGCGATGCGGCTCTTGATGATCGTCTCGCCCGCCTTGAGGCCCTTGACCAGCACCACCTCGGGCAGCCGACGCACCACGTTGACCGTCTTGATGGTCAGCCTCTTGTCCTTTGAGATTTGCCAGATCTGATCGCCCTCACGCAGCGCGCTGCGCGGTACGGCGATGAGATCGTCGCGCGTCGGGCCATCGATCATGACCTTCACGAAGCTGTTGAGCAGCAGCTTGGGCTTGTCGGACGCCAAACCGAGCGGATCGGACACCTCGATGATCACCCGTGCCATGCGGCTCTGGGGATCCAGCTCGCCCAGCAGGCGCACCACGCGGCCTTCGCGTTGCAGCGCGCGATCACCGGAGTTGATGACCACCACCTTGACGGCGCTGCCCTTGATGTCGGGGGCGTCGGCCTTGGGCACGGTGATGAGCGGCAGCTCGCGCACCGGCACGAGGGCCTCGACCCAGAACGCGTCGGTGCCGACCAGCTGGGCCACCTGCGACTGCGGGCCCACGACCTGACCGACGTCGACGGACTCCATGCGGACCATCGCGTTGAACGGGGCCTTGATCTCGGCGCGCTTTCGACCAACCGCGGCCTGCTGCACGGTGTTGCGGGCGGCGCTGACGTTCGCTTCGGCCATCTTGACCTGGGGCACGCGGGTGGCGCGGGCCTTGTTGGTGGCCTTGGACCCCATCAGCTTCCACTCGCGCAAGGCGACAGATTGCCGGGCCTTTTCGATCTCGAGGCTCTGCGCTGCCTGTTCGAGCTGGGCGCGGGCCTGACCGACCTGCAGGCGATAGTCGATGTCGTCGATCTTGATCAGCACCTCACCGGCGCCGATGACCCCGCCTTCGATCAGCTGCGGGTGCTGTAGCAGCACGACGCCTGAGACCTGGGGCAACACCGTGAGCGTGCGCGCGGGCTTGACCAGACCGCGGGCGTCGACCCGCAGTTGATGCGCGCCGGGCTGCACTGTCATGATCTCAACGAGCGCGCCCTGCCGTTCGACGGGCTTGCGCTTCGCCTCGGGCTTGGCGCCGACGAGCATCTTGAGGCCGAGCACACCACCGGCGAGGGCGCCGAGCGCGGTGACGACGCGGATGATCTTCATAAGGAGAGTCCCAGCGCGCAGCCAGATGACGAGCACTGCGACTTTGAAAGAGACGTCATGGGGCACCCCCGAGGGCACGATGGAGTTGAATGCGATGACTGATGAGCTGGCGGCGCGCGCTGAGCTGCGCCTGCTGGGCGGCCTGAACCGCACCAACGGCGTTGATGACCGGCAAATAGTCGATCACCCCTTCCAGGCTGCGCGCCTGGGTGTCTTCGACGAAGGACTGGAGCAACTTCACGCGCGTATCGATCCGCGCGAGGTGCTCGCGCTGCTGGCGTTCTTGCACGAGGGCGTCTTCGACCTCGCGGATCGCGGTGAGCATGACCTTGCTCAACTCGGCGAGCTGCACCTTGAGCTCGGCCTCGGCGATCTTCTGTTCGGCCTTGAGTCGCCCGCCATCAAAGATGGGTGCGATGAGATTGCCCGCGATGCTCCAGACCCAGTCGTCGAGCAGGTCACCGACCTCGAAGGACTGTAAGCCCGCGCTGGCGGACAGGCGAAACGCCGGGTAGCGCGCGGCGACGGCGACGCCGATGCGATGATCGGCGGCGTCAATACGGGCCATGGCGGCGCGCACGTCGGGGCGCTGCTTGAGGGCTTCAGACGGCACACCCAGACTCGGCAAGGTGGCCAACTCGGGCAGGTCTGCCGGCGCGTCGACGCTGAAGTTCGACGCGGGCACGCCCATCAACATCGCCAGTTGGTGCGTCAAGACGCGGGCGCGGGATTCGACGAGGGGCACCTGGGAGTCGATGCGCTCAAGCTGCTCTTGCTGCAGCAACACGTCGGCGCGGGTGGCGAGGCCGTTGGCGAAGCGCAGCTGAAGCAGCTCGAGCAGCGTCTCGTTGAGCGTGCGCTGCTCGGCCAGCAAGGCGCGCAGCGCGTTCTGTTCGGCCAGCATGAACCAAATGTCCGCCGTCGAAGCGATGAGCGTCACGCCGAGCGCCTGCACGTCGTACTGCGCGGCCTTCACGTCGGACTCGGCGGCCTGGGTGGCCGAGCTGATGCGCCCGAACATGTCGACCTCGTAGGCGACCTCGAGCGAGGCCCGGTACTGCGCGAGCTCGAAGGACTCTGGCGCGCCGGGGATGCCGCGGCCAAACTGGTTGAGCTGCTTGGTGCGGGAGTAGCCCAGGCTGGCGTCGAGCGTCGGCCACTTCGAAGAGCCGGCCTGACCCGCGCGCAGCATGGCTTGCTCGACGCGCAGCGCGCCCTGCTTGATGTCGAGGTTTTGAGCGAGCACCCGATCGACCTGCGCGGTCAGCCCCGCGTCGTCAAAAGCCGTCCACCAGCGCTGCGGCTGGGTCGCGCCATCGACGGTCTGCGAGAAGGCCTGGGGCACCTCGACCGGCAGATCCTTTGGATCGCGCCGCTGGTGCACCGTGCAGGCGGACAACGATGTGATGAGAATGAGGGGGACGACTCTCATAACCGGAGGGCACTCTCAATTGTGTCGAATACAGTGGTGCGCCATTGCACTGTTGGGCTGGTGCCGTCGAGCAAGCGCACATTTTCTACGTGCACATCGGACAATGCGATCAGCCAGCAGCGCGGATCTTCGGTCAGCCGGGTGGCGCCGTCGGGCGGACGGGGTGGATTCCAAGCGACCATCTTGCGGGTCTCTCCGGCGATCAGAGCGCGCACGCCGGCGTGCCCCAAGCGGCTGGCCATCAGGCGATCAGACGCGGTGGGGCTGCCGCCGCGCACCACATGGCCCAGCACGGTGACGCGGGTCTCGGTGCGGGCCACGACGCCGCCAATGGCCTTGAGCCGGGCGTCGACGCGGGCCTTGAGGTCATAGGCGGGCAGCGCGACCCCCTCAGACTTGAGGATCAGCGCGCTGCGCCGGCCGGTGCGACGGCTGGCGGCGCCGACGATGGTCTGCACCACCGACTCGACGTGCTCATCGACAGACGAGCCGCCCTCACGAAACAGCACCAGATCGGCGCCGGCAGCGACGCTGGCGGCCATGGCGAGATAGCCGCAGTCGCGCCCCATGACCTCGACGATGAAGGCCCGGTCGTGCGCCGACGCGGTGTCGGCGATCTTGTCGCAGGCCTCGACGATGGTGTTGGCCGCCGTGTCGACGCCGATAGACGAGTCGGTCAGGCCGATGTCGTTGTCGATGCTGGCGGGCAGGCCAATGACGCGGGGTGGGGTCTCTTCGCCATCGGTGGGATCGCCGAGCCGATCGGCGCCGGCCAGAGAACCGTTGCCTCCGATAACAAGCACCTGATCGATGCGCGCCTCGGCGAGGCGCCGGCGAGCGACGTCGCGCCCGGCCGACTCGCGAAACTCAGCGCAGCGGGTCGAGCCCAGGATGGTGCCGCCGTAGCGGGTGATGGGCTGGACTTCGGCGGCCTCAAGGGTGCGAAACTCGCCCTCGATCAGGCCCTGGTAGCCGCGCTCGACCCCCAGCACCGTGTAGCCCTGAGAGAGCCCGACGAGGGTTGCCGCGCGCACGGCGGCGTTCATACCGGGCGCGTCCCCACCGCTGGTGAGGATCGCAAGCCTTTTGGCGTGCATGAATGCTCCTTGGGCAGGCAGAAAAGGCACCGTATCACCGTCGGTTCGGCGGCGATAATTCGCGGACATGTAGATACATCAAGCGCGCCGTAGATTCGCACTCTCAGGTGCACAGACTGTGCACGGCCCCGATCAGCGCGTCAGAAAGACGATGTCGACCAGGCCATCGCCGTCGAAGTCATCGGCCGCGATGTGGGCGGCGTTGGCGGGCGCCAAGATCGCGTGGGCGTGGCGAGTCGGGGCCCACCGCCCTTCCCAGTCGCGGCTCAGGATGCGCAAGACGGCCGCGTCGTCCTGATCGACTTCGAGCAGCAGGATGTCTTGGCGCCCGTCGGCGTCGAAGTCGGCGATGGCATAGTCGAGCAGGGGGCCGCCGGCGATGTCGACGCCGTCGACCTGGAGCAAAGCGCGCCCATTGCCGTCGGTGTAGAGCTCGAAGAGCGTGCGGCGGCCTTCGATCATGATCGACGTGAAGCGCTCCGCGATGCCGGGCGTGACGGGCCCCGGGATGCCAAGCATGTCGCCGTCGAGCGAGCCCGGGGCCAAGACATATCGCCCGCCCGGCTCGGCGATGACCAGGCGATCGGTGTCCGAAAAGCCCAACGCCGACACATTGATGGATGCACTCGCCGGCGTTGCCTCGAAGCGAGGCTCCAGACCCGCGCCGACCAGCGCATGCACCTGGAGGGCCTCGGCGGACCACAGGAAGAGTTCAGCTTGGCCGGGCTGCGACCATCGACCCAGGGCAGCGCCAAGCGGCGCCATTCTGAGTGGCGTCACGACCGGATTACCGAGCACATCGCCCTGCCCGAACCATGTGGCCAATTCGAACGTGTTCTCTGCCCCGAGTCGCGTCGTGACCAGATCGACCAGGCCGTCACCATTGGCATCGCCCACCGAGACCGTG
>JBNMOZ010000361.1:0-6427 GCA_051276005.1 Bradymonadia bacterium
TCGTGCTCGCAGCGGCCGGGCTGGTCGTGCGACGCACGTGGCGCGCCGAGCCCGGCCCGCGGGCCCAGGGCGATCCCATCGCGCCGGTGGCCGCGTTCGGTTTGACCCTGCACCCCGACGCCACCCGCGGCTTGCCGGGTGGGGCCGCCGCGGTCATCGACGCCGCCCGCCAGCAGCTGCGCGACGTGTATGGGGTGCATCTGGACGCGGTGCATCTCGACACCGACGCCCGCGATTTGGCGCCGGGCGAGTACCGCATCGAGGTGCGCGAGGCGCGGGTCGCCGTGGGTCAGCTGCCGGCGCGGGGCGTCTTTGTCACGCCGCCACCCAGCGACGCCGCCACCACCGCGCCGCATCCGCTGACCAGCGCGCCCGGCGCATGGGTCGACGTCGGCGCCGGGCTCGACGCGGCGACCTTCCTGGCCCAACACCTGGTCGCGGCTTGGCGACGCAGCGGGTCCGCGATCTTGGGCGTGCAGGACGTGGCCGACGCGACCAGCCGCCTCGAAGCCATTCAGCCTGCGTTGGTGCGCGCCGTCGTGCCCCGGGTCGCGTCGCTGCCGCGCCTCGCCGATTTGATGCAGCGCCTGCTCAACGAGAACGTGCCCGTGCGCGACCTTCAAGCGGTGCTCGAGGTGCTCGCCCATTGTCCGGTTGGCGTCGACACCGAAGCGCAGCTGCAGCGATTGCGTTGCGGGCTCGCGCCCTTGATCAGCCAGCAGGCGGCGCCCGACGGCCGGCTTGAGGCGCTCTACCCCGACCCCGCCATCGAGGCGCGCCTGCGCGACGGCATGCCCCTCTCACCGGAGGCCGCCGACGCCCTGCTCGACGACATCGAGGATGCCCTGCGCGGCCACCCGCGCGCCGTTTTGGTCACCGGCGCCGACGTTCGGCTGGCCCTGCGCGCCCAGATCGCGTCGTGGCGGCCGGGCCTGATGGTGGTCGCCGTCGAAGAGCTCACCCCCGATCTCAAGGCGGTCTCAGTGGGGCTGGTTGGGTGATTCGGCCACTGCCCGCGCGGCTGCTCATGAGCGTCGCCGGCGTTGGCCTGCCGGCCAGGGCGAGCACATTCTGGCGGTCACCCCGGGGCGATGTGTGCGGCCAAATTACGGGCGCCGCGAAACTCCCCGCAACCCTGAGCCGCCTCTTCGGTTTGATCTTCCCGACACCTGCCCCAACCGCAGTGTCCAGCTGTCGTATCCAGCTGTGGTATCCAGCTGTGGCATCGACCCGGAAACCGCGTTAATTTGAACGTGGTGCCCGCCGTACACGGCATGGCGGGTCGCCGTCGGGGAACCGCTCAATAGAGGGAGGAAACATGCCAATGCGGCTGCTCATGATGGCGCTTTGCTGCGTCGTCGGCATCTCGGTCACGGGCCTCTCGCCCGCCGTCGCCCAGGAGGCCTGCGACGACGTCGTGGAGGTGGATCGTGACCGCTACCTGCGGCAATTGACGCTCGATCTATGGGGCCGCGTGCCCTCGATGGACGAGCTGCGGGCCTTCTCGGACGTCGAGGCCATCTCCGAAGACCATGTGCAGGCGATGCTCGACGACGACGCCGGCTTTCAGCAGTTGGTCCGCCGGCATCACGCCGATCTGCTCTGGCCGAGCACGGAAGGGATCGACATCATCGGCGGCGCGATCGCGTTGCTGCTGCCGGCGAGATTGTACGACCAGTTCGGTGATGGCAGTCGATTGTTCAATGTATTTGTGGGCTTGTTTACGCGTAATGGCGTCGTGCCCTGCCTCGACGAGCCCGCCGAATGGGACGCGGACGGCGCCCTGGTCTTCTTTGACCAGCCCGACGGCACCCGCCGCGAGGGCTACGTGATGATGGCGCCGTACTGGGCACCCAACATCGAGGTGAAGGTGTGCGCGGCCGAGACGCGCTTGAACGAAACGAACGCAGCGGGCGAAGCCTGCGACACCGCCACCGGCATGGGCAGCGGCGAGTGTGGGTGCGGCCCGGCGCTGCGGCATTGTGCAGACTTCTCGACGGTTCAGACGATGACTCAGATGCTGCAAGAGCAGCAGCTGCGTATGGCCGAGGCGCCGATCTTCGAGGGCCGCCCGTACACCGATATGCTCTTGGAGAAGAGCGAAGAGGTCAATGGCCCGCTGGTGCACTACTACCGGTACCTCACGCAGATGGGGGCGGATCCGTTCATCCAGTATCCGCCCGTCGCAGCCGACGCGCTGCCCGACATCCCCTACGATGACGTCGAGTGGCAGACCGTCGCGCGCACGGCGCCGCAGCACGCGGGCATCCTGACCAGCATGTCGTATTTGCTGCGCTTTCAGACGTCACGGGCCCGGGCGAACCAGTTCTATAACGCCTTCTTGTGTCAGCCGTTCGTGGCGCCGCCCGATGGCCTGCCGAGCCCGAATGATGCGTGCAGCCAAGAACCGAACCTGCGCAATCGCTGCGGGTGTCAGTTCTGCCACGCCCAGCTCGAGCCGTCGGCCGGCCATTGGGCGCGCTTCGCCGACGCCGGCACGGCCTGGCTCGATCCGGAGATCTTCCCGACATATCTGGCGCGCTGCGCCAACTGTGCGCGGCGCGGCGACAACTGCGACTTCATCTGCAACCGCTTCTACGTCAGCGAGATCGGCCACCCCGACGCGATGCCCTATGTGGGCGTGCTCAAGGCCTACCAGTGGCGCGATGAAGGCGAGATCAGCAAGGTCGAAGCCGGCCCCGGGGCGCTCGTCCAGCGCGCGATCAACGATGGCCGCATCGCCCGCTGTGCGTCGACCAAGCTGTTTGAGCGTCTGTACAAGCGCGCGCCGACAGCGGTCGAGCGCCGCGAGCAGATCGCGCGCTTCGCCGAGGTATTCGAGGCGAGCAATTACGACTTCAAGACCTTGGTCAAGGCCATGGTCATGGACCCGGCGTATCGGAGGATGGTCCGATGAGGCGGTCTCATTTAGCAATGGCGGCTCTGGCGACGATGCTCTGGGCCTGTGATGACGGCGGCAGCGGCGACCCTGGCCCCGGGCCCGACTCGACGGTGGGTGAAGGCGGCGCAGGCGGCGGCGGGGGTGGTGGAGAAGGCGGCGCCGGCGGTGGCGCAGGGGGCGGTGAAGGCGGCGCGGGGGGTGGCGTAGAGCCCATCTTCGCGCGGTCTGCGGGGCGCATGACTATCGCGCAGCTGGCCCGCAGCATTCCGGTGGTCACCGAGGGCATTCGGTGGACTGAAGACCTGGGCAATGGCCCGGCCGACATGCTCCAGGTGCTTGCGCCCACGTTGGGCGCGCCCGACTATCTGCGGATCACCGAGGAGAACCTCGAGCCGACCCTGATCATCGCGAAGTTTGTGCAGGACGCGGCCTTCCGCATTTGCGGGCGATGGGCTGAGCGCGACCGCGGCCTCGACGTCGCCGATCGCAGCCTGGTGCAGCACGCCGACTGGGAGAGCCTGGATGAAGCCGAGGTCAAGGCCAACCTGCGCGCCCTGCACCTGCGCTTTTATGCTCAGGCCATCGCCGCCGACGACGATGTCCCCATCGCCGACCTGTTCAGCCTGTTCACCGACGCGTCGTCCACGGCGCGCGCGGGTGAGGCTGCACGCGACGGGTGGACGGCCATCTGTATCGCCATGATGACCGACCCCGAATTCATTCTCTACTAGGAGGCGCCACGATGAACCGCATGAACCGTAGAGAGTTGCTCGTGCGCGCCGGCCTGACCGCAGGCGCCTTCACCTTGGGCAGCGGCATGATGAGCCGCGTCGCCAAAGCGGCGGTCGACAACGATCATTACTTCGTCTTCGTGTATTTCGAAGGCGGCTGGGACTCGCTGATCGGGCTCGACCCGCGCGATCCGGCGATCTTCACCGACGCCGACGCGGTCGCGACCGGCATTCAGCCCGGCTATGATCGATTGCCGGGGCAGTACTCCCGCCAGCAGATCGACGCCGGCCCCTTCATGCTCGGGCCGTGCATCGGCGAGTTGGCGCCCATCGCCGATCGCTTCAGCGTGGTGCGCGGCATCAACATGGCGACGCTGACCCACGAGGTCGGGCGGCGGTACTTCATCACCGGGCGCCCGCCGGCGGGCCTGACGGCGCGCGGCAACAGCGTCGCGACGCTGGCGGCCGGTCAGATGATGGCCGATCGACCGGTGCCACATCTGTCGCACCTGGTGGAGTCATACAACGTCGATCAGCCCGCCTACGCGGCGGCGATGCCGGTCGCGGCGGTGGATCACATCCAGTACATCCTGCAGGAGAACCTGGGCCTGCCCACCAACGTCGCGCCGAACGTGCGCGGCGCCTTGGGGGCGTATTGGCAGAAGGCCCGCGACTGCGCGCCCTCTCGCGGCGCCGGTGCGTCCAAGCTGGGCGACATTTACCGAGACAATCGGTCGCGCGCCCGCGACGTGATGAACAGCACGCTGTATCGGCAGTTCCAGTTCAGCAGCCCCGAGACGGCCGCCGTCCGGGCGCATTATGGGCTGGGTCAGGGACAGTTGGAGACGCCATACGGCCGCGCAGCGTTGGCGGCGCAGGCCCTCAAGGTGGGCCTGTCACGGGTCGTCAGCGTCACGCTCGCCAACGCCCTGGACACCCATGATCAGACCTGGGCGAACGATCACTCGTCGCGCCTTGAGGCGGGCTTCAGCGCGTTGGCGCGGCTGATCACCGACCTGGAACAGAGCGAGGCGCCCGGCGGTGGATCGATGCTGTCGAAGACCACGATCATCGCGTACAGCGAGTTTCAGCGCACCCCACGCATCAACGAGCGCAACGGTCGCGATCATCACCTGGGCAACTGCGCGTTGGTGGCCGGCGCGGGCATCAAGCCCGGCCTCGTCATCGGCGCGTCGAGCGACAACAGCATGGGGCCTGAGCTGATTAACCTGCAGACGGGTCAGCCTGATGAGGGTGGAATTTCGCTGAGCCCGGAGCATGTGCTCACGACGGTGCTTGAGGCGGGTGGGTGTGATCCGGCGTCGCTGCGCAGCGCGCCGATCCCGGCTTTGCTGGCGTAGGTCCGGCATCAGCAGGCGGGCAATCGGCTGATTGGCCCGCGTTCAAACTCTACTCGGCGACGGCGTCGTCGTCGTCTTCTTCTTCCTCGTCGATGTCGTCGGGCTCGGCCTCGTCATCATCTTGCTGCGCCCAGTCGTCCGGCGTCCACGCAGCGCGCTTGGCCTGATTCTCTGCGCGCTGCTCGGGCGTCCAAGCCGCGCGTTCGGCCTTGCGCTCAGCCTTCTTCACCTTGTGTGCGGCGCGATCTTCGTCTGTCCAATCGGCACGCTTGGCCTTGCGAGCCGCGCGCTTGGCGGCGTAGGCGGCGCGATGCTCGGGCGTCCACTTGGCATGGATCGCGCGGCGCTGTGCGCGACGGGCGCGGTGGGTTGCCCACTGCTCAGGGGTCCAGTCGGCGCGGTTCGCTCTGCGCTGCGCGCGTCGGGCTTGAAACGCCGCGCGCTGCTCGGGCGTCCAGTCGGCCCGCCGCGCTTTGCGCTTCATCTTGCGCACCTTGTGGGCTTCGCGCTGCTCGGGCGTCCACTGGGCCCGCCGCGCCTTGCGCTGAGCCCTCATGGCCTTGCGCGCTGCGCGCTGCTCGGGGGTTTGGTCGGCGCGCTTGGCCTTGCGGTTGTCCTTCTTGGCTTTATGCGCGGCACGTTGATCGGGCGTCATGTTGGCGCGCTTGGCCTTGCGCTTGGCCTTGCGCTTGGCCTTCTTGACGGTCTTGGCCTTGCGCACCTTCTTGCCCACTCGGGCCTTCTTGCCCTTCTTCACCTTCTTGCACTTGGCGGCAGATTCGCCCTGCGGCGCCTGGGCGTGCGCGTTGACCGAGATCGAGAGCCCCGCGAGGGAGAGGAGTAGGAGGACATTACGAAACATGAGTAACTCCTGAGTCATTTGCCGGTCATTCATTGGGTGACCGGTCGTCTAGATGAGATCGACTGCTCGAAGTCACATCCTTCGAGTGGGATATGTTCCGCAGGTGTAGCCGTGCGGTCCAGGGGTTTGGTGGGGCTGGCGCGGTTTAGGCTTCGCTCAGGTTGAGCAGTGAGGCGATTGGCTCGAGGGGGATCGCGTCGAATCGGGGGGCGTACAAATAACGGCTGATCGGATTGTTCGTGGTCAGCATGTGGCCGAACCACTGATGACGGATGCGGTTTTCTCCGAATCGAAGAGTCAGCCAACGCGCGGTGCGGCGTTCGACCGTCAGGGGGCGCTTCTCGAGAGAATAGGCGTGCACCTTGCGCCGGGTTGCGATGAAGGCGCGTTCAGCTACTGCGGCGTGCTGTTGGACGACAACAACCGAAAGCCCATTTGCCGTCTGCACTTTAATCGTCAGCAGTACTACTTGGGCGTCTTTGACGGCGACAAGAAGCAAACTCGCATCGCGATCGAAAATGTAACCAATATTTATGACCATGCCGACGTGCTTCGCGCTGCCGTGGCCGGC
>JBNMOZ010000362.1:0-6389 GCA_051276005.1 Bradymonadia bacterium
ACGACGCACCGTCACCCTGCTGCCCGGCGATCTCATCGGCCGCGACCTGGCCGGGCCCATCATGCACCTCGTCAAAGCTGCGGGCGGCGAGGTGGAGTGGGAGGTCATGCACGACGTCTACGGCGACGACGAGCACCCCATCTGCGATGCCGTGCTCGACAGCATTCGGCGCAATGGTGTGGCCCTGAAGGGCCCCTTCACCACCGTGACCGGCAAGGGCCACCTCAGCCCGTCTGTCGCGCTGCGCAAGGCCCTCGACCTGTACGCCGGCGTGCGCCCCGCGGCCAACCAGCCGGGCCTCGCGAGCCGCTATGAGGGCGTCGACCTGGTGGTGATTCGCGAGAACACCGAAGACGTCTACGCCGGCCTCGAGCACGAAGTGCATCCCGGCGTCGTCGAGTCGATCAAGGTGGTGACCCGCCAAGCCAGCGAGCGCATCTTCCGCTTCGCATATCGCTACGCGCGTCAGAACGGGCGGCACCGCCTGGCCATCATCCACAAGGCCAACATCATGAAGCAGTCTGACGGGCTGTTCTTGAAGGTGGGCCGCGAGGTGGGCGCCGACTACCCCGACATCGAGACCAAGGCGTACATCGTCGACAACGCCAGCATGCAGATGGTGCAGCGCCCGCATCAGTTCGATGTGGTCGTGGCCGGCAACCTGTATGGCGACATCCTCAGCGACCTGTGCGCCGGCATCGTCGGGGGCATCAGCGCCGCTTGGGGCGTCGACCGCGGCGACGACGTGGCGGTCTTCGAGGCGATCCACGGCCGCGTTCCCCACCTCATGGGCAAAGACCTCGCCAACCCGCTGCCCATGCTGCGTCCGGCCATCGAGTTGCTGCGCCACATCGGCCAGTACGTGGCCGCCGACACCCTGGATAAGGCGGTCGGCACCGTGCTCAAGGCCCGCAAGACGCTCACCGCCGACCTGGGTGGCACGGCGAAGACCAGCGAAGTCATCGCTGCGATCGAAGCGGCGCTTTAGCCCGCTTTGGGCGTCCATCCCCTGGACGCCCTGAACACCTCAAAGCGTATAGATTTCAAACAGATCACCGCGAGCCCGCATCCCCGCGAGTGGCACGCCTTATGCGAACCCCTGTTGCCGAGCCGACGACAAACACAGCGCTGTGTTCATGGCTCTGTCAGCGCGCAACACCAGGGATTTTCACATGAAGTACTTTGTCTTGATGGCGCTCGCGCTTGGGCTCTCTGGCTGCCCCGGTATCGCGTGGGATATTGGAATTGGTCAGTGCGATGGAGCGCGGATTACCCAGGCCCAGCGATTCAGGTGCTCTGGCCACGAGCGGGTTGTCTGCACCGGCTGCGACGGAGACCGTTGCTCGGAGACCCAATGTGTCACCATAGCCCAGCAGCGCGAGTTCCTGCGGTCAAATGACGGTGGCCTGCCGGACGGATGGCTCCCTGGTCTCGGCGACGGCGGAATACCCGACGGCGGCTCGCCTGACGGCGGCCAGGGGGGAGAGTGATGCGGTGCTGCATGATGCTGGTGCTCGTTCTGGGCTGTGCGCCAGACCTGAGCGACTTGGACGGCACGCAGTGTTCGGGTGCGATACCGGCCAAGCTGCGGTTCGTCGACTACGAGAACGAGCATCCCCTGCCGTGTTCGGCGTCCGAGGCATCGGTGCGTGAGCGTGCGGCCAACGCCGACTCGTTCCGTGAGAACTCGAGGGGCGTGCTCTGTCTTTTCGAGGAGTCGATAATTTCCTGTGCGGAGCTGACGGATGACGAGGGGACTTACTACCGTTGCGAAACCGACCATCCGTCGGCGCCACCGGACCTTGAGTTCTTGCCTCTGGTCAGCATCGTAAACCGCGGCGATGACTGCCCGCCTTGACCCTCAAACGTCCTGCGCCAACCACGCCGCGAGCGGCTCGAAGACCTGCTGCTCCGCCGGCCGGCTGATAAACAAGTCGGCGTGCGCCATTGGCGTGTCAGCGTCTCCCGCCACCACCACCTGACGACGCGCATTCAGCATCACATCGTGCGCCGAACAGGCCGTGCCGCGGGGCACGATCCCATCGGCGTTGGCGAGCACGGTCAGCAGCGGCGTGCGCAGGGCGGCGAGGTCGTGGGTGAGGTTGCGACCGTCGTGAATCAGGTCGCGGGCGCGAATCCAGCGGGCGATCTCGACGTTGAGGCTGGGGCTGGGATCTTCAACCGTCTGCACCAGCGAGGCGGGCTCGCTGAGGTCGCAGATGGCCGGATGCAGGTACAGATGCAGCGCGCCGGGCACCTTCATGGCGAGCGGCAAGACGCGCTGGGCGATCCGCCGAGTGCCGCGAATGCGCAGGCGCCAGAGCGGCTTGATCGCGGCCAGACCGCGTATGATTGGGTGGGCGTCAACCCAGCGCAACGGGCCGCCCATGTTCACCATGCGGGCGATCTGCGGACGCGCGGCCCATGCCGCCTGAATGAACATGAAGGTCGCGCCCAGGCTGCAGCCGATGACGTCGACCCCATCGGCCCGGCCCCGCGTGCGCTTGAGGATCGCGTCGATCGCGGCGCCCAGGTCGGTCACGCCCACATCGACCAGGCTGAAGGGGCGCGCCTTGCCGTACCGGCGGCTGTGTCCCTGGCCGCGCAGCTCGGCGCACCAGACCGGGTGCCCGCGCCGCGCCAGCGATCGCGCCATCGAGTCGCCACCGGGGCGGTAGCGCAGCGGGAAGCTGTTCATGGCGAAGCCGGGCACCAGCACCACGGGGCGCTTGTTGGGGTCGAGCGCGTGGGGGTCGATGATGCGGTGCAGCGCCAGCATCCAGCCGTCGCCGTTGTCGATCTCGAACCGGGTGTAGGGCGGCAGATTGGACGGCGGCAGACCGGACGGTTTCAGATCGGAGGATGGCAGATCTGACATGGCGGGCTCCGGCGAAGCAATGGATCAGGGCGTGGTCGGCTTCACATGCCCCGGCAGGTAGCCCACGGTCAAGGGCGTGGGCGCAGGATGGCTGCGCGCACCCTCGGGGCCGTACGCGTCGACGCTCGCCTGCAAGGCCGCGGTAGATGGGGCCGCGCCGGGCTGGGTCGCCATATGAATCGTCTGCGTCGGGAACGCGAACTCGACGCCAACCTCGTTGGCCAACCGCATGATCTCCAGGAGCAATTGCTGCTTGGCGATGTGCATCTCCGACAGCGAGGCGACCAAGAAGTGCGCCTGCACCAAGATGTCGAGGGACGCGGCGCCGTAGCCGGTGAAGTGCACCTCGTAGGCGTCCTTACGGGTCTGGGGCTGCGCCGCGATGATCGCGCGGACGCCTTCGACAAACGCCCGAATCTGATCGGGGCTGCTGTCGTAGGTCAGGCCCAACGTGACCTTGTAGCGGCGGTAGGTGCGACGCGAGAAGTTCTCGATGTTGCTGCCGGCGAGCGCGGCGTTCGGGATGGTCACCTCGGTGTCCTCCCAGCTGCGCACCTTGGTTGAGCGCAGGCCAATCTCGAGCACGGTGCCCTCCACCCCAGCCGCGTTGATCGCGTCGCCCACCAAGAAGGGCTGATCGACCAGCAGCGTGATCGACCCGAACAAGTTCGCGGCTGTGTCCTTCGCCGCCAACGCCAGGGCCAAACCGCCGATGCCCAGGCCCGCGATGAGGCTGGTCACGTCGATGCCCAAGTTTTGCAGGGTGAACACGACGCCCACCGCGACCACGATGACGCGCATGAGCTTGCGCAGCAGAATCACCAGCTGATCATCCGTGCGCGATTCTGACTCATGGGCGCGCAAAGCGAGCCGCGCGACGACAAGGTCGACGAGTCGATACGCGAGCACCACTGCAGCGATCGCTGCGATGACCCGGGCGCCGATGCCCAACAGACGCGCCGGGCTGATGGGCAGCCGCAGCTCGGGCAGCGCCAGCGCGAAGACCCCACAGGCCGCGAGCGTACCCAGCGGTCGCGCGGCATGCGCGATGACGGCGCTGACCGAGTCAAAGCCCACGCGCTCCATCAGCTTGGTCACCCGGCTGCGCACGATCACGCGGACCAGCCGCGAGACGAAGAAGCAGAGCACGAACAAGAGCGCGAGCCCGACGGGCTGCCAGAACGCGTACCCGAATACCCGGGCGCGAAAGATCGACGGCAGCGCCTGAATCGCTGCCTTGATCCAGCCCGAGAACGTCGCGTTGTAGAGGGCAGGGATTTGCTTCACGACGCCGGCGGGGAACCGCCATTGGCCGTCGACCCGCACCAGATACGCTTCAGTGAGTCCATCGACCAGCTGCACCTTGTGCCGGCCTTCGGCGTCCTTGAAGTCGGCCTTGTCGGGCAGCGCGTCAACCTTGACCCACAGGCCCCGGTGATCGAGCACCTTCTTGAACTGGCCGACCCGCTGGACCATCTCGGCGTCGCTCAGGCCTGCGGGGCGCTCAAAGCAGCGCACGGACTTGTGCGGCGCCCAGTTGTCGGGCTGCAAGTTGTCGAGGAAGCTCTGCGCGGCGCTGCGAGCTGACTTACACGGGCCGTCCGGCGCCTTGGGCGCGTCCTGGGCAAAAGCACCGGTCCAGCCCAGCAGGCAGAACAGGGCAAAGGCCAGTGGGGTCACGGAGAATCGCATCAATGTGCTCCTTGCTGTCGGCCAGGCTCTCCGCGAATTCCGCGTGCCTTCTCGAGAGGGCCTCCCATAGCAGCGGGATCCGGCGCTGTCGAGGCCACCGCGCACCTGAGCGTCGAATCCAGTCGATGGCCCCGCGTCGATTCTCGGTGACAACCGCAATCGCCAGTGACGACCGTATCCGCCAGCCGTGGCCCCGTGTTTGCGGGGCGCGCGTCGGGCACGCGATTTGCTGTGAACGGGGGCATGACCGCCGCCCCCGACCCCCTGCTGTGCGCGCTGACCGGTATCCTCGGCGAGCTCTTCGATCACCCCAGCGAGGCGGTCGACGCCGGCGCGACCCTGCGAGGCACGCTGCTGCTCGACAGCCTCGACATCGCCGACTTCGCCGCGGCCGTGAACCGTCGTTTGGGCGTCCGGGCCTCGCCGACGACCTACGAGAGCCTGCGCTCGCTCGGCGCCATCCGCGACTTTCTCGTCAGCCACCGGGGCTGCTGAACACACGCCAGCGCAGAACTCGCGCGCCAGCGATGGCGAGCGTTGTCACCCGCCACGCGCCCGTCTACAATTCAGACGTCCTGGTCACCGCATCGCGCGTGGCCCTTTGCCGACGCTCTGGGGGCGCCGATTGTCGATCCAACCCGGCCTCGTATTCGCGGATCGCTTCCGCATCGAGAAGCCGATCGGTTCGGGCGGCGTCGGGCTGGTCTATCTCGCGCACGACATGCAGCAGGACATCCCGGTTGCGGTGAAGTGTCTGCGCAGCGAGTGGGCGGAGCATCTGCGCATTCGGCGGCGCTTCATGCGCGAAGCGCGCGCGATCACTCGACTCAATCACGACAACATCGTCAAGGTCTTCGACTACGGCGAAAATGAAGACGGCGTCCCG
Source organism: Bradymonadia bacterium (assembly GCA_051276005.1). GTDB lineage: Bacteria > Myxococcota_A > Bradymonadia > UBA7976 > UBA1532 > JBNMOZ01. Next base: position 5,457 of record JBNMOZ010000362.1, read on the forward strand.
TTCATCGCGATGGAGTTCCTCGACGGCGCGGCCTTGGGCGAGCTGAGCGCCGAGCACCTCAACCTGCACACCCTGCTTGAGTTGGCCGACCAGGTGCTCGCCGCCCTCGCCTACATCCACGCCCGGCGCATCTATCATCGCGACATCAAGCCCGAGAACATCATCGTCGTAGAGACCGACGGTGCGCTGCAGGCCAAGCTGCTCGACTTCGGCTTCGCGCGGGTGGAAGAGGATCAGGACGCGCGCCTGAGCCAGACCAAGTTCGAGACCTTCGGTACGCCGCAGTACATGGCGCCCGAGCAGGCCACCGGCAAGGGCACCATCGGCCCGCCCACCGACCTGTATGCGCTGGGCATCGTGCTCTTCGAGTTCATCGCGGGCGTTGCCCCGTTCACGGGCACGCACGGCATGGCGGTCGCGCTCAAGCATCTGATGGATCCGGTGCCCCCGCTCTTGCCGCGCAAGGGCATGGTCCTGCCCCCCGGTCTCGAAGCGGTCATCCTGCGCGCGCTGGGCAAGGCCCCCGAGGATCGCTACGCCAGCGCCGCCGACATGCGCCGCGCCCTGGCCCCGTTTCGCGGGATAGAGGTCGAAGACGACGACGCCACGATCCCCGGCACCGCCGGCACCGCCGTCTCCGACGCCGCGGCGCATATCGTGCGGATCGCCAGTGAGACTGTTCTCAGCCCGATGGGCGGCGAATCGTCGGCCATGTTCCGCACCATCTCCATGGCGGCCATGGCGCCGAGCGACGCGATCCTGCGCGGCGGGAGTGACCAGCCGCTGGTCGGCCGCGAGCCCGATCTGGTCGAAATGTGGAGCCGCGTGCGGCGTGTTTGTGAGACCGGCGAGGGATCCGTCGTCCTGATCGGCGCCGAGCCCGGCATGGGCCGCCGCGACGTGGTCGGATGGCTGCAGGAGCAGGTCGCCGAG
>JBNMOZ010000363.1:0-6375 GCA_051276005.1 Bradymonadia bacterium
GGGCAGGCAGAAGCCGATGCAGCAAACGCTGCCGCCCGCGCACTCATCATTGTTCTCGCAGGTGAACCCGTTGGGGCCGTCGACCTGGGTGCATTCCTCCGCGCTGTTGCCGGTGCAGGCCGCCAAGACCTCTTGCTCCTGGGCCGAGATGCTGCGCTCGCTGCCGTCGGCGCACACGTAGGTGACCGCCCCGGTGTTGCTGTCGATTCGCAGCCCATACGTCTCGCGGCGGCCGTCGGGCAGAATCACCGTGAAGCTGCTGACGTCGCCGACCTGGGTGGCGCATTCGGCGCCACTTGCGCCCACCAATCTGATGCTCACCTGGCCGCCATTGACCTCGATGACCGACGCAGCGCCGTTGGCGTAGCGCGTCGTGTACGCACCCTCTTGCGTGCAGGCGCCCTGGGGCTGGAAGCACTGCCCCACCTCAGCGATGAGCGGCAGGCATTGCTGCAGGTCAAGCTGGTTGAAGGCGTCATCGGTGCACTGCACGCGGCGGCCGTCTTCGAAGACGACCGTGCCGCGCTCGATAGTCCAGACGCCGGCCTCCATGCAGCTCGCGTCACCCACCGAGACGGGCTGAGGGGCCGTGCCGCTGCCGCTCTGGACGTCGCGTACGGCGCCGCCGCCCTCGGCGTGAAAGGCCGCGATCGACACCGCGCTGTCCTTGCGCACGAGCAGGGCAAAGCGGCCTTCGGCGTCGGCGATCGTCGCGTCGCTGCCGGCATACTCGAGGCCCCGTCCGCGCACCCGAGCGCCCGGCACGGGGTTGTCCTCGGCGTCGACCACCCGGCCGCTGATGCAGGTGGTGTCGATCTCGACATCGGCGTTCCACACCGACATGTGGGCGATGTCGCCGATGTAGACGCCCGCGTCGGCGTCGAGGGTCAAGGTGCCCTCTTCGACCCACAGGCCCTGGGCCTCGTCGAAGCTCCACAACGGCATGCTGGGCGGCGGATCGGTGACGCCCGACGGCGCGGGGATGCTGATCTGTAGCGTCATGCCGGGCGCCACCTGCAGCGCGGTCTCGCCTTGCCGAATGGTGATGTCGAGCATGCCGAACGACTCGAGCTGGGCCGTCGCGCCGGTCGCGGTGCGCGCCTCGAAGTCGCCCGGCGCGGCGTCGAACTGCGCGGCCACGCTGGGATCGATGGGGGTCAGGTGTACCGCGACCTCACCGCCGATGGAGGCGCCGGCCGGATCGATGAGGGCGCCCGCGGGCACGATCACCCGGGCGCCGCGCTCGCCGCTCGCCTCGCCACCGACCGTCGCGTCGACGGTCACGCCGGGCGCTTCGGGCAAGAGCGCGACGTTGAGCGCCGTCGGCCCATCGACGAGGGTGACGCGCTGCACGTTGATGACGTGATCGGCCGCCTCGATGACGACCACCGCGGGCCCGGGCGGCGCCGCGAGTCTGAATCGGCCTTCGGCGTCGGTCTGCGTGCGCTGGCCGCCGATGGCGATCTCGGCGTTCGCCACGCTGGCGCCGTTGGCGGTCACGCGGCCGAAGAGCCCGCTGCCTGCCTCGGCGTCATCTCCGCTGCCGCCGTTACATGCCGTCAAGCTGATACATGCCGCCAAGCCGAGGATCGCGGTGAGGAGAAGTCGTCGCATTCTGTGCGCCTTTCAATGAATAGTGTCAGCCTGGTGCCCTCAGATAGATCAGGGCGAAAGCCCGTTGAGCATGAGCTCAAAGGGCATGCGCGAGAGCAGCGCCCAGACCCGCTCTGCCTGCTCGCCCTCAGCGTCGTCGAAAGTCGCCTCAATAGCGATGCGCGCGTCAGAGGCGACGCCGGAATCGATATGTATGCCGGTATTGCGTCACGCAGAGTCGAGCGGCGAGCCCTACAACATCAGCCGCAGCGGCACCGGTCGGGCTGGGGCCGGGAACGTGAGCGCCCGGACGGTCGACAGCGCGCACCGCGCCTGGGCGTGCGCTGCTCGACCGGGCTGGGTGATGCGGACGCGCTGAACGCGGCCTTGGATGTCGATCAGGACTTCGAGCGGCCAAAGACCCGGTCCACAGTTCGCCCGCAGCTTTGGCGCCGCCGCGCGGAGCTGGCGTTCGAGCTCGGCTGCCGTCGCGGGCGGTGGTCGCGCACGGCGGCGAGCCATGTTCGCGGTGGGGATGGACGCACCCGGCGTCATCGGTGGCGTGTCATTTTTTTCGATGAAAATGGGCGGAGAGGGATCGGGCATAGACGGCCTGGGCAGAGACGGAGCCCCCGCAGCCCTCTGGCGCTTCTTGCGCGGCGTCGTCTTCTGCGATGCCTCTTCACGCTCTTTGTTCCCAGCGGGGGCTTCGGAGTCCGCGACGCTTGCAGCGGGGCCGTCGGTGTCCTTCTCTGCCTCAAGGTCTTCGGCGCGGTCGTCGGCGCCTGTGTGTTTCGCGTCGATCGGCGAGCCGCCGCTGCCCTTGTTCGGCCCGGCGCCCGACCCGACCCCAGCGGCTCGATCAGGGGCCCGGCGCATGTTCAACAGGTCGGTGGTCGGCACGGCGTCGGCCCTGTCGAGCGCGGGCGCGTCGGCTGAGGCCTTCGCGTCGTCTAACGCGATCGGCGAATCTTTGGCCTTCGCATCTTTGGGCTTCGGCGACGGCGCGCCGCGCTGGGGCGGACCGCCCTTCGCGGGCAGGGCGGTACTTCGCGCCGACGCTGCCATCTCTTCAACGGCCGACGCCGTGGGCTCGCCCCGCACGATGTCGTCGAACTCGCTGGGCGCATCGTCGCGCATGACCGGCAGCACGAAGAAGGCGAGCGCGCCCACCGCGATGGCCAGCTGAACCGAGCAGCCGAGCGCCTGCATGTTCCACCCGAAGCCGCGGCTGGGCTTGAGCGCTGGGTGGGTCAGGGCCTCCGGCGCGATGCCGGTTTTGAGGCGATCCAAGTCGGCCCGCAGGGCCTGCGCAGAGGCGTAGCGATCACTGACCTTCTTGGCCAAGCCCTGCTGCAGAACCGCGTCGATGGCCTCGACCCCCGGCAAGTCGGGCAGCCGCGACTTGAGGCTGGGCGGGGTGGCTTGCACATGCTGCAGCAGCACGCTCATGGCGCTGGTGCCGGTGAACGGGCGCTCACCCACGAGCATCTCGAACAGGATCACGGCCAGCGCGTACAGATCTGTGGGCGGGCCCACCGGCTCGTTGCGGGCCTGCTCGGGCGACATATAGGCCGGCGTGCCGGGGTTCTGGCTCTCATGGGTCAGCGCGGTCTGGGTCTCGTCGAGCACCTTGGCGATGCCGAAGTCGAGCACCTGGGCGAAGTCGCCGCCGTCGGCCAGTTGGCGCACGATGATGTTGGCGGGCTTGAGATCGCGATGCACCAGGCCCTGGCCGTGGGCCTCTTCGAGCGCGATGCACACCTGGCGCACCAGCTCGATGGCCCGCGCGGGCGGCATGGGGCCGTTGATCAGGTCTTCGAGCGGTTCGCCATCGATCCACTCCATCGCGATGTAGGCGGTGGTGTCTTCGAGCTGACCGAAGTCGTGGACTCGCACCACATGCGGGCTGCTGAGCCCCGCTGTCATGCGGGCCTCGCGCATGAATCGTTCGGTGGCGATGGAGTTGTCGCTGATGGCCTCGGCGAGCAGCTTGAGCGCGACCGTGCGGCCCGTCGAGATCTGCCAAGCGGTGTACACGGTGCCCATCCCGCCCGCGCCAAGTCGGCCCAGGATGACGTAGCGGTCGTCAAGCACGGTGCCGCAGCGGGCGTCGTCGGCGGCGATGTCGAGCAGTGAAGCGCCATCTGCCGGGCAGACGGGAGAGGCTTCATGGTAGGTGGCGCGGCACTCGGGGCACATCTTCATCGCGCGGCTCCTGCACTAGAACAGACAGGGGCATGCACGCCCGAGGTGGGCATTGGATCTGTCAGCGGGGCGCGTGCTGGGCGCTCACCACGCCGTCTGCGTCCAGCACCAGCCGATGGGTGCCGGCGTCGACCTGTTCGACACCGATGGTGCTGTCGCGCCAGTCGAGGTGGATCAGGCGCTCGCCGCGGCGGGGGGTGCACTGCACGCTCGCGGGCAGGGGCGTCCCGGCGCCAAGGATGATGCGCTTGACACCTTCGCGGTCCTCGAGCGCCAGCCCATGGGTGGATCGCTCGAGGACGATGGGGCCGTCGGCATCGCCGGTGAGCAGCCGCGCGTACTGCGCCGCGCCGATGGCGGCACCGTTCGCGCCCAGCCGCGTGGGTGGCCTATGAAAGCAGCGTCGCGCGACCTTGCCCAGCATCGGCGCGAAGCCCAGCACGAGCACGCCGTCGAGCCAGGCCGCGGTGGTCTCGGCCTCGGCGACCGCGCGGCGGCAGGCCGCCATCCAGCGCACGCGGACCTCGTCGGCGTAGCGGGTCATCTGGTGGCGCGTCAGCGCCCGGCGCACGCGCACCCCGCTGGGCAAGCGGGCATCGACGTCGACGCTGAATTTTTTGCTGAGTGACTCGCGGGCCTGGCGCGCGTGCATGCGCAGCGCAGAGTGATCGCGCGGATGCGCCTCGCAGCCTTGCGCCAAAGACGCGGTCAATGCGGCGTCGACCGCGTCCGCGCCCAAGTCGGTGAACCCGATGGCCGAGAGCACTTCGACGCGATCGGGCGCGACCGAGACGACCGAGCAGTCGAAGTGCGAGCGGCGCAAGTCGAGCACGGCATAGGTGCCGGTGGTCTGGGTCGACTGCCAGTGTCCATAGGCCGCTGCGGCCGGCGCGCTGAGGATGCGCAGCACCTCGACCTGCGCGTTGCGAGCAAGGCGCAACAGGCCGCGTCGCTCGCCGGGGTGGCCGCCGGCAGACGCGGTGAAGACGGCGCCGGTCTGGGCGCCCCAGGCCTCGGTCCCTGCCCGCCAGACCTGGCGCATGTCGCGCGCTTCGAGGCATTGAGGGCCGTCGCCATCACAGCGGGCGATGATGGCGCGCTCGGGCGAGATGTCCAGGCCGATGGCGCTCATTGCACCTCGGCGTCGGGCAGCGTGGCCCGCACGATCAGGTCGCCCTTGCCGTGCACGAAGATGTCGCCGGCCCAGGGGCATTCGACGAAGACGTCGCCCCGCCCGAACTGGTGCACATCACCGTCGCCGGGCGCGCGCAAGTAGACGTCGCCCTCGCCGTAGACGAAGACGTCGCCCCCGATCGATTGCTCGATGAAGACATCGCCATTGCCGTAGACATGCAGGTCGCCATCGCTCATTTGCGGACTCTCCCGGCGCGATCGGGGGTGGTGTCGAGGGCAACCAGCTCATCGAGCGCGGTGCGCAGAGCGCGCACGCAGGCGAGGGCTGATTGGGCAATCGTTTCGGCATCTTCATCCGGCGCGGCGACGTCAGCCGGCGCGGCGTCGTCAGCCGGCGCGGCGTCGTCAGCCGCATCGCTCTGGGCGTTGAGGCCCCCAGCGTTGACTGCATTGAAGAGCACGTCCTGAGCGTCTTCGATGTCGAGCACGATCGCCTGCTCGAGGGCCTGGCGTTCGGTGTGGGCATCGGTGCCGAGCAGCTCTTGAATGGCCGAGCGGTATTCGTGCAGCCGCAGCTGGTCGGTCGCCGTCAGGTGACGCCAAGCTGTAGACCAGCCCCGATGGGCGAGCATGGCTTCGGCGCGGCGTCTTGGGTCTTGCAGGGTGCGCGCAGCGTCATTGATGGCGACGGCCTGCGCGAGGGCATATTTGCGAGCGCGCGCTCCATGCGCGGCGAAGCGATCGGGGTGCACTTGGGCAAGCAACGCCAGCCGGCGGCCGCGCAGGGTCTCGCCATCGACGCGGGCCGTGACGTTGACGCCTAAGCGGCTAAAGGGGCCCAAATCTGCAGGAGATTGGACCACTTGGCAGGTCGGGCAGACCGGCGTGGTGTCAACGGGCGCTTCGCATTGCCAGCACGCGAGGGTGTCGGCCTGGCCCAAGCCGGATGAGGCTGGATCGGTCTGAGCGGACTGCGGCACAAGACTCCCAGGGAGGCGCTGCACGATGATCGATGACAGGACGGCCCGCCGCGTCGAGACGCGGTCAGGCGGCTGCGCCTCAGACGCTGAAGCTCTCGCCGCAGCCGCAAGTGCGCTTGGCATTGGGGTTGAGGAACTTGAAGCCCGCGCCGCCCAGGCCATCCACGAAGTCGACCTCGGTGCCCATCAGGTACAAGAAGCTCTTGCGGTCGACGAAGAGCGTGACGCCATGCGACTCGATGGCGCGATCCTCTTCGCTCTTTTCTTCAGCGAATTCGAGGAAGTAGGTGAAGCCGGAGCAGCCGCCGCCCCGAACGCCGACGCGCAGCCCGTCGGTGGAATGCGGGCGCTGCAAGATCAGCTCTTGTACCTTCACTGCGGCATTAGCGGTCAAAGAAACCATATCATCCTCCATATCAGCGCGCGTCGGACGGTCAAGCCCGCGCGCGGATGCGTTGTA
>JBNMOZ010000364.1:0-6375 GCA_051276005.1 Bradymonadia bacterium
TGGGGAAGGTGTCACGCCCACCTCTCGCCCTCATGCCTCGGAGCTCGCCATGCACCGCCCACTCGTCCGCTGGGTCCTCAACCGCGCCGCACACTGGCTGCATCACCACGGTGGCCGACTCTTTCATGGAGGCGAGGGCGTCGTCAGCGCGACCGAGGCCATCGGCCTGATCAACGGCGCCCCGGTAGGCGCGACCGACGACTGGCTCGCGCTGACCCCCCCGCCGGGCGACCTCGCCGATGACCCGTCGCTGGCGCAGTTGGCGGCCCGATTCGAACTGTCGACGACCGCCACCGCCTTGCTGGCGGCGATCGCGGCGCCTGCGTTGAGCGTGCAGGCTCAGCGGCTCTATCGGTTCATGACCGCCGACGACCGGCCGCCGAGCGTGGGGTTTCTGGCCGAGCTCATCAGCGATTCGCCCGAGGCGGCCGACGCGGCCCTGCTCGCCCTGCATCCGCATCGCCCGCTGGTCCGTGAGGGCATCATCGAGTTGACGAGCGACCTGGGCCAGGGTCGCCGCGCGATGCCGGCCGCCGACGTGCTCGACGCGCTGCGCGGCCTCGACCCGACCACGCCCTGGCCCTGGGCCTGTGAGCGCGAGGCGCCGGTCGCCTGGCCGCACCAGCAGAGCCTACGCGCGGCGCTGGATGCCGGTGAATCCCTGCACTTGCTCGGCGCCCCCGGCTCGGGACGCCTCGCCGCGCTGACGGCCGCCACCCCCACGCTGTGTTTGGACGCGCGTCGAATCGCGCTGACACCACATGTGCTTCAGGTGAGCGCGCGCATTGCTTGTCTGCGCGGTGAGCGCTTTGCGATCCGCGTCGACCGGCCGCTTGAGGACGACGCGTTCGACGCGCTGCGGGACTGGTCGAGCGATCGCGCCCTGCTGCTTTTGACACAGGCTGGCGTGCCCGTGCCCGACGCCGCGCCCCAAGTCGCCGCCCCGCAGTTGGACGCGCATCGGCAGGCCGAGCTGTGGCGTACCCTGCTGGCCGATGCGCCCGGGGACGCGGATGGACCCTGGGAACCCGATCTGCCCGACCGCCTGGCCGCACGTTTCGATCTGGGGCCGTCTTTGATGCACGCGGCGCTCACGACCCAGCCCAAGACCGAAGCCGCCCTGCTCAACGCCATCCGCGCCCGCCCTCCGCACCGGCTCGGCGAGTTTGCCCGGGTCTACACGACCGGCATGACCTGGGACGACGTGATCTTGCCGCCCACCGTCGACGACACCCTGCGCGAGATCGTCGCGTATGCCCGCAACCAAGAGATCGTGCTGGCGCAGTGGGGCTTTGATCGCTTGTTGCCCTATGGCCGGGGCCTGGGCTGCCTCTTCGCCGGCCCCCCCGGCACGGGCAAGACGATGATGGCCGGCATCTTGGCCCAGGCGCTGGGGCGCGAGGTCTTCCGGGTCGACATCTCCAAGCTCGTCAGCAAGTGGCTGGGCGAGACCGAGAAGAACCTGTCGACGCTCTTCGACGAGGCCCAGAAGGCCAAGGCGATCCTCTTCTTCGACGAGGCCGACAGCCTCTTCGCCAAGCGCACCGGGGTGAAGAGCAGCAACGACCGCCACGCCAACATGGAGGTCAACCACCTGCTGCAGCGCATGGAGCGCTACGACGGCATCTCGATCTTGGCCACCAACTTGAGCAGCAGCCTCGACGAGGCCTTCAAGCGCCGGCTGCGGTTCATCGTGCACTTCGAGGAGCCCGACGCCGAAGCCCGCGGTGCGCTGTGGGCCAAGATGATCCCGGCCGAGGCGCCCCTCGCCGAGGGCATCCGATTCGACAAGCTGGGCAAGCACTTCAAGCTGACGGGCGGGCACATCAAGAACGCGGTGGTGCGGGCAGCGTTTTTGGCAGCGGCGGCGGGGACTGCGATCGACGAGGCGTTGCTGGTGCAGGCCGGTGAAGCGGAGACACGGGCGTTGGGGCGGCTGTAGCGGCGGCGGCTGTAGCGGCGGCTGCGGCATCAGCGAAGACGAATCAGCAAATAGACGAATCAGCAAATGGACGAATCAGCAAATAGACGAATCAGCAAATAGACAAATAACATCGAGGAGTTACCGATGAGTGAACCGAAGCGCGCGAAGCAGCTGACCACGACCCTGGACGATGGCGGACGCAGCCCCCAAGATCGACTGCAGCTTAAGGAGAACGGGCATGATGTGCGCGGGCAGTTGGCGCAGAACGCACAGTTCAAAGCGCAGATGATGGCGCAGATGAAGCCGCGCGGGGGCGCGGTACAGCGCAAGCAAGCGCCGCACGAAGAAGGCTGGGAGGACGCCGTGCGTGAGGTCGCAGCGGGCGGCCTGCAGGTCAATACCGCGCAAGACGCGTGCGTCGTTCTTCGCTTCGTCTGGCCGCGCGAGACAATTACCCTCGCGCACTGCGAATTCTCAGAAGCACAGGACATGGCGGGCGCCATCTTGAAGACGCTCCTTGACTCGTCGGAGACCATCGCAGCGCTCCCGCGCGCCGCCGCCCTCACCCAAGTCACCAAACTATGGCTCGCCACCCAGCTCATTGCGCGAATCTATCGCTCCGGAGGTCAGGGCATCGCGAACACGTCTCTCACCATGGTCCGCGGCAGCTACAAAATCCGGCCTCTGCTCATGCGCCTCAACAGTGGGGCCTTCACGTCGAAGCGAGGATTGTGATGCACACTGTCGTCAGCATTCTTGCGGTCTTGCTCTGCGCACCTCGGCCGGCGTCCTCAAGGCCCGATGACTGCAACTTCGCCCCCTTCACCTTCAAGGACGGCACGCCAATGCCTGGCATGCGCGACGGGCAGTTAGACTTCTTGAGCGGCGCAATTTGCGCGTCGTTGACCCAATCTCTCGATGGTAGACTCACCCAAGCTTCATTCCTTGCCCGACAGGCCCCCGCAAGCCAAGTGGACGATGTGGTGCCACTGGGCGGCGGACTGATGGCGCCGTCCAGCAAGATGGGTTGCCGCTCAAGCGAAGGTACGGGCGCGTTCATTCTCTTCGAGGACGGCGAGTTGCTGCTCACCGCGTCCGAATCGGCTTGGCCGACCAAGCTCGTCGTCGATGCGTTGCTCGATCTTCAACCTCGTCGGGGCACTGCCCCGAGCCTCCCGCTCAACTGCAAGATGAGGTACCGGCGAGCGCTCCTTGCGGCGTTGTATCCAAGACGAACGGCGTATACCGAGGCCGACCTGCTCGATATCGCTGCGGCCACGCCCGACACCTGCGCCGGGACCGACTTTCGCGACGCGCTTCGCGGAATCGCCATCCGCTCGTCGCTGACGTGGATCACTGCACCATTCGTTTGGGCGCGCTTCAGTCAATGCTCGATGATGGGGTATCGCCACAAGGCCGACGAAGTCACGCTGAGTCTGTCTTGCCCATGGCTCCCCGGTCAGGTCATCGCTCGGCTGGCCACCCACGACGTGCAAGCCTTCATTGGCGCCAACAACGGCATGACCGCTGACGCGACGATCCATCCGATGGACGCCACATGCTTGGGCGCCTGGGAAATTTGGCGGACACGTCCGCTCGAACCGGATACACCGTAATTGGGCGGACGGGGAAGAGCTGTAGTCGAGGGCGCGTTCAACCGCCCGAACGGCTCTCGTGAAGAACCATGCCCGCGATGGCGTGGTTTGCGATCTGCGCGATGAGCTTGGTTCGCTGTGCTGTCTGCCTCAGCCTCTCGGGCGGCAAGACTGAACAATCCGACGAAATCATCGCCGCCATGGTCACGACTCTCGTGCTGTCTGGCGCCGGAGAACCGCCGATCAGTATCTCTGCCTCCAAGACCCAAGCACCCAGGCCGCTGACTGACGCGGTCGGCGTTCGCATTTAGTCGTGGATGAGACCTTGAAGGGGGGCCTGATCGGGGCTTCATCGCCCAGACCCTCTACTTCTTCCAGATCTCCCACCATTTGCGGGTCGGCTCTGCCGGCTCCGTGCGGGTCTGCTTGCTGGGCTTCGGCTCGGGGTCAGACTCGAAGTACTCGACCTCGCCCGACTTGAAGTCGCTGAAGCCCCCGCGTTTCTTACCCTTTCGGGCCTTCTTCGGCTTCGCATCCTTCTTGCGACGGATCGAAGCACCACGCTCGGGCTCAGCCTCGGGCTCCGGGGCTGCGACAGGCGCCGGCGGTGGCGTCGGCTCTTTGGGGGGGGTGGGCAGTTGGTGCGTCCGCGTCCACCCGTACTGTGCGATGAGCGCGTGCACTCTCTCCAACAGCGGCGTGCCTTTGGCCGGATCGACCATGTGCACGAAGCCGGCGAAGCCCAGGCAGGCGTCGAAGACATGCGCCGCCGATCCCCAGCGGGCGCCGTCGGGGCCGTCGCGCTCGATCTTGAACAGCGTCGCGCGGAACTTGCGAATCGTATCGCGGGGCACGCCCAGCCGATCATTGACCACCAGACCCGTGACCTCCATGCGCCGACCGCGACGCATGATCCGCGTCTTGTCGGGGTGCACGGTGAAGCCCTCGTCGGTCACGATGCGCCGCACCATGCCGATGAGTCGGCCGATGTCGGCCTTGGGATCCATGCTCGAGAAGGTCAGGTCGTCGGCGTAGCGCGTGTAGGTGAAGCCCGCCTTGTTCACCAGACCCTGCAGGCGCCGATCGAGTCGGCGGCAGAGCAGGTTGGAGATCGCGGGGCTGGCGGGGCTGCCCTGCGGCAGGTGGCGCTCCGAGGCGTGCACGAACCAACGCCGCCCGTCGATCTCGATCTCGCGCACGTCGGCTTCAGTGCACAGCAACGCCAGGACCGTCGCGATCTGAGGCGAGTAGCCCAGGCTCTGAAACAGCCCGCGCACGCGCAGCCAGCCGACGCTCGGGAAGAACGTCTGCAGGTCCATGTTGACGACGATCGCCTTGCCCACATGCGGACGAGCGTTGCTCATGATCGAGCGGCCCGGCACGAACCCATGCGCGGCGTCATGCAGCGGCACCGGGTTGAGCAGCGTGTGCAAGACCCAGTTCTGCGCGGCCTTCAAGCGCGGCATCGGCGCCGAAATCAGGCGCTCGCCCCCCGTCTTCTTGGGGATCGTGAACCGCTGATAATGGGTGGTCTGCGCCACCTTGCGATGAAACGCGAGCCAGCGCAGCTGCCCAACCTTGACGCCCATGGCCATGGCCAGGGTGCGCACATCGGGCAGGTCGGGCAGGCCCGCCGCGAGCCGACGGTGGGGCTGCCCTTCGGTGGCGCTCAGCCCGGTGGACACGCCCTCGCCCAGATAGATGATCTCGCGCGTCTTGAGGACCGTCCAGCGCGTGGCCTTCTGTTCACGCAGCTTGAGCCGACGACGCTTGGTCTCTTGGCGACGCTCCATCGCGTCAGCGAGCCGCTGCTTGTGCGCGGCCTTGCGCATGCCCTCGATGTTGCGCAGCCGCGACGCCTCGGTGTGCAGCGCGTTGAGCTCGCGGGTGACCTGCTCAAGCTCGGCGCCCTTCTCGGACTGCGCAGCGTCAGGCTTCCAAAACCCCAGCCGAATCATCTCGTCGATGATCATCTGGGTCTTCGAGGAGGCGCGGAGGCGGTCGTAGATCTCTTGGCGGCGGTTGCTCATGCGAGCACGGCGCTTGAAGCCGAAGGAAGGATAGAAAGGAACCGATGTCGGGGCAAAATCGTCTTCGACGAACTCTGAAGACCGGATCGATCAACTCGACGCGCGTGGGCTCCCCCTGCGCGGGTCAACCTACACCGAGTGTAGGTTTCCACCGTGACCCGCGCAGGGGGAGCCCACGCGCACGGTAGAGATCGGGCCGGTGATGCATGGACACGCTGTGCGCAAGGACGGCGATCGCGCCGCCCGGATTGCAAGGCGAACTCTGCACCCGACATCGGATTGGAACCTGGCTGCATCTTAGCGGTCCTCCGCTTGATGCGCGATACGAATTGCGAGCAGGTGAACACACGGCCCTTTGTAGAGCCGATTGCGGACGTACTGACTGCAGGTGCACGTCGCGGCGAGCATGCGGCCTTCGTCGTCGATGACCAGCTCGGTGTTCTCGCTCTGAATGCGGCTGCGCAGGGTGATGCGGCCTTTGGATTCGCCCGCTCTTATGCTGACCGCGCCTTGGGCGACCAGACCGCGCGCCTCTTGCTCGACGGGGTTGAGCAGCCGCAGGCTCTCCATCGGCACGGGCTCACGGGCCAGCTCGCGCGCCCGGTAGACGCCCTTGCGCAGGTCGTAGATGGCCCGACCCGCCTGGGTCCACATGCCCAACGCCGACGAGACGACCTTGGGTTCGAGGCCCATCGAGCGCGCCAGCGCCTTGGGCTCGGCCATCCATTGGCTCTTCAGGGCGCTGAAGACCTGCTCGGTGGTGTAGCTGTCGACCGCGGTGCGCGGCGCCATCAGGTCAAAGTTGCCCTGGCTCGACCAGTTGTTC
>JBNMOZ010000365.1:0-6365 GCA_051276005.1 Bradymonadia bacterium
CCAACCTGGCCACCGACGTACCGCTGGCGCGCCTGCTGATCGACTCCGAGTTGACCGGCATCTATACGCTCATCGGCTTCTATGGGGTGTTCTTCGTGGCCTACACGATGACCTGGGAGTATGTGCGTGGCGCCCGAGTGCGTTCCCGGTCCGCTGGAGAGCCCTTCCTGACGGCGCTGGTTCGCCTGGTCATGAAGAACAAGCGGCGCTATGGCGGCTACGTGACCCATATCGGCTTCGCGGGCCTGTTCCTCGGCTTCATTGGCACCGGCCTCAAGGTCGAGAAGGACCTGACCTTCAACGGCAAGGGCACGGTGCACACGCTCGAAGACAAGCAGCTGACCTTCAAGGGGCTGCGCAGCGATGAGAACCGCGAGTACAACGAGTGGTTCGCCGACTTCGACGTGCATCAGCTCAACGAAGATGGCAGCCAGGGCGAGCTGATCGGCATGCTCTCGCCGTCGCGCCGCAACTACACCGGCGCCAACGTGAAGATGTCGCGGGTGACCACCGAGAAGGACGAGCTGCAGATGCTCAAGGCCAACGTCTATCTGGCGATGGTCAGCTTCAAGCCGGGCCTCGACAGCGCCGAGGTCATGGCGCATTACAATCCTCTCATCCTCTGGATGTGGATCGGCGGGTTCTTCCTGCTGTTCGGGGTCGTGATGTCGGTCTGGCCCGACAAGGCGAAGTATCCAGTCTTCGCGGCAGCCATGCGCAAGAAGAAGAAGAAGGCGGTCGCAGGGGCGACGCCAATCGGGGCGGGTGGGGCTTTGCCTGATACTGTCGCCACCCGACAGGCGCCAGAGGACGCAGGGTGACCGGATGTTGAAGAACGCGTCCGTCACTTCGCCGTTGCTTTTCGGCGACTCCGGCGTTCTGAATGCATCAGTGATCCTTCGAGACGACCTGCGGGACCTTGCTTTGAACTCACCAAAAATCGGCGCGCAGACCTTCTGTCTGCGGTCGTCAGCAGCCTGGTAGCCTTCAATGCTGGTCTTTATCGCAATCGCCATCGGCCTCATGTCGGCCTGGATGCTCTTTCAATCGATCGTGCCCCTGACCGAAGCCGGTACAGTGACGGCCTCTGATTGGGAGCGCATTGAGGACGAGTCGATCCGCCTGCTTGAGCGTCGCGATCTGCTCATCGCCGAGCTGCGCGATCTGGAGTTCGAGGCCGCCTTGAACAAGGTGGGTCCCAAGGACCTCGACATGCTGCGCGCCCGGTACGAAGCCGAGGCGCTCGACGTGGTGCGGCAACTCGACGAGCAAGCCGAGGCCTACACCGACCGCATCGACACCGATGTCGCCGATCGTATCGCTGCGGCGGAGCAGAAGCGCGCGGCGCGGGGCAAGGATCCGGTCGTGCCTGCCGCCCCTCAGGCCGAGAAGCAGCCCGCCGAGGAGCCCCCCGTCGAGGAGCCGCCCGCCGAGAAGCCCCCCGCCGAGAAGCCGCCCGCCGAGAAGCCGCCCGCCGAGAAGCCGCCCGCTGAGAAGCCGCCCCCCGAGAAGCCCGTGGCAGACACCGAGGCCAAGGCGTCCGAAACAAGCGCAGCCGCACCCACCGACGCGGTCGATCAGGCCTGTCCGGCGTGTGAAGCGACCGTCCTGCCCGATGCCCGCTTCTGCGACGCGTGCGGCACGGGCCTGGGCGCAAACTGTGGTCAATGTGGCGTGCGCAATCGCGCCGAAGCGAAGTTCTGCAAAGGCTGTGGCGCCGGCTTGGAGGCCAACGCGTGAAGCATCTGATCTCTTGTCTCGCACTCGTGGCGATCGCCTGTCCGACGGTCGTCATCGCCCAGCCCTACATGGGCGGGGGCGTGAAGAAGACTGCCGGTGGGGGGCTGCCGCCGTTCTTCGCGAGCATGAAGCGTCACGACATCACCGTGCGCGTCAGCGAGCAGACCGCCGACGGCCTCAAGCCGTCTGGCGCAGGCGTCACGGTCGGCATTCGCATCATGGCGGGCGGCACCAAGGTGAAGGACTACTCTGAGAAGACGCGGGCCGACGGCACCGCGCTCTTTGAAGGCGTGCCGTCCAACCCCGAGGTACAGCGGGCGATCTCGTACCAAGTCTCCGTCGTACATGAAAACGTCATATTCCCCTTTGATATCGATGGGATACCGACTGATGAAGCCGAGGTGCAGGTCGCCGTCGGTGCCGTGACGACCGACATCTCGAATGTGCGGGCGAGCCATGCCTTCATCGAGATGTTTCCCGACGAGGAGTCGCTCGTCGTGCGCCACGAGATGCGGCTGCGCAACATTGGCGACACCGTCATCAACCTGGGTGCGTTGCCGGGCGGTGGCCTGAAGCTGCCGTGCCCCGACGGCGCCAAGCGGCCCGGTTTGCACGACGAGCACGATCCGCTGGTCGAGGCGCGCGGCACCGACATCATCTTCAAGGGCGCCCTGCTGCCCGGGGGCCAGGAGGCGTCGTTCTCCATGGTCTATTCGATCCCGTACGATCAGAAGTCGTTCGCTTGGAGCCAGGCCATGCCGGTGCCTACCAGCGTGGGCCTGATCGTTGCGCCCAAGGATCGGCAGAAGGGCCATCGGCAGGCCTTCCCGCTCACGCTGCATGTGAAGAACGATGCGCTCAAGAGCGAAGAGAGCGAGTTGGCGGGCGGCAAGCGCTTCCAACTCATTCGCGGCAACGGGCACGAACTCAAGGCCGGCGAGGCATTGCGCTTCTCGGTGACGGGTCTACCGGTCGCGCCGAATTGGAAGATCTATGCGCTCATCGCGGGGGTCTTGGTCGTCATGTTCATCGTGCTCTTCGGTTTTCGGCGGCGCGAGACTGAGGGCGGCCCGGTGCTGTCTCGCACCCACCTGATCGCCGAGCGTGACCGTTTGGTGCGGGCGCTCGCCCGCATGCGGCGTGCGCATGAGCGCGGCAAGATGAGCGAGGTGCGCTTCACCAAAGAGCAAGAGGCGATCACCGCCCGGCTGGTGTCGCTGTATCGCGCCCTCGACCGGATGGAAACAGCGCGGTGACGCCCTTTGCGGTACGCACCGAAGGGTTGGGCCGCGCCTACGACGAGCACTACGCTCTGATTGGCCTCGACGCGGCCTTCCCGGCGGGATCTATCACCGCGTTGCTGGGCCCCAATGGCGCCGGCAAGTCGACCCTCATCGGTATCCTCTCGACCCTCATTCGGCCCACTGAAGGTGCGTTGTACTTTGGCGACATGCGCTTGCATGGCGCCAAGGCCCGAATGGCGCGTCAGCACGTCGGCTACGTCGGTCATCGCACGATGCTCTACAAACCATTGACCGCGAAAGAGAACCTCCAATTCTTCGGCAAGCTCTATCGCATCGACAACCTCGACGCGCGGGTGGACGCGGCGCTCGCCGATGTCGGCCTGGGCGGCGACGATGTTGAGCGCCCGGTGCTCGGCTTCAGCCGCGGGATGATGCAGCGCCTGACGCTCGCGCGCGCCCTGTTGCCGGCCCCTCGCGTGCTGCTGCTCGATGAGCCGCTGACCGGCCTGGATCAGGCGGGTGTGGCGTTGGCGCTTGATCTGTTCAGCCGCGCCAAGGCGCGCGGCGCGGTGATCATTGTCGCCAGCCACGATCTGGAGGCCATCGAGCGCGTCGCCGATCGCGCGCTCATTCTGCGCCGCGGGCGAAAGCGTCACCTGGGGCCCATCGCGCCCGATCTGGCGACGCTCTACCGTGAGAGCGTCGCGGCGTGAGCTATTTGCACACGGTACGAACCGTGCTCGCCAAAGACATGCGCACCGAGCTGCGCAGCAAGGAGACCTTGGCGACGCTGCTGCTCTTTGGCGGCGTGCTGACGTTCATCCTCGCCTTTGGTTTGAGCAACGACCCCAAGCTCAACCGGCGCATCATGCCCGGCGCGATCTGGCTGGCGGTGCTGTTCACCGGCACGCTGGGGGTGGGGCGGACGTTCGCCCGCGAGGCCGAGGACGGGGCGTTTGCGGCGCTCATTTTGTCGCCGGCGCCGCGCAGCGCGATCCTTCTCGCTAAGATCATCGTCAACCTGTTGATGACGCTCACGGTGATTGCGTTGGTCCTCCCGCTGCTGGCGATGCTATTGCGGGTGGACCTGACCGATGTCTTGGGGCCGCTGATTTTGCAGTTGGTCTTGGGATCCATTGGGTTCGCGGTCATCGGGACGCCCCTGGCGGTCATGGCCGTGGGCGCCCGATTTGCTGAAGTGCTGCTGCCCATGGTGATCTTCCCGCTCGTGGTGCCCGTGCTCATCGCAGGGGTCAAAGGCACGGGCGTCTTGCTCGGCGTGACCGCGAGCGTGACCGACGATCCCACGGTGTGGTTGCAGATGATGCTCGCCTTCGATGTGTTCTACGGGACGGGCGGGCTGCTGTTGTTCGAGAGGATGGTGAGCGAATGAAGCCGTTTAGAATCGCCACGGTGCTGGCAGCCCTCGGCGTGGTCGCCGCGCATTACCTGGTCTTCGTCTATGTCCCCATGGAGAAGACGATGGGCGCCGCGCAGCGCATCTATTACTTCCATGTGCCCAGCGCGATGTTGTTCTACCTGGGCATCGCCTGCTGCTTCGTGGGCAGCCTGGGCTACCTGCTGACCCGTAAGGCGCGGTGGGACGTCTTCGCCCACGCCGCGGCCGAAGTGGCGCTCGTCTTTGGCGTCGTGGTGCTGGTCACCGGACCGCTCTGGGCCAAGGCTGCCTGGTCGGTGTGGTGGAAGTGGGAGCCGCGCCTGACGACGATGGCCATCTTGTTCCTCATATTCTGCGCCTACTGGGCGTTGCGATCCTTCGGGGGTCGCAGCGACGGGGTCCGCACCTTCGCGGCGGTGCTGGCTGTGCTGGGTACGCCGAACATCTACTTCGTCAGTGAGGCCGTCAAGCGCTGGGGCGGCGTGCACCCGCCCGCGGTGGAGACCACGGTTGAGATGAAGATGGTCAAGTGGACTTGCCTCGCAATCCTGATGCTCGTCTTCACCTTGATGCTCATCCTGCGCTATCGCGTCCGTCGCGAGAGCCTCGCGGTGCTCACCCTCAAACGGCGCTTCGCCAGGCTGGAAGCTTGAACATGCGATTCTTCCTGAAGTCTCTCTTCGTGATGTCGTTGGCCGCGCCAGCGGCGACGCTGGCCCAGGACGCCGAGCCGACCAGCGATCCGGTGCAGATCAAGGCCTTCGAGAAGGCTGAGCGCATGACCGATCTGCGGCACAAGCACCTGTGGCTGGCGTATGGCGCCGCCTGGCTCATCATCTGTGGGTTCGTATGGCGCACCCACAGCATGTCCAAGCAGACCGACTCTGAACTCATGGCGCTCAAGCGCAAGATCGAAGGCTTCGAGGAGCAGCAAAATGGGTGAAGGTCTGCTCTCAGCGCCGCCGCCGACTCACTTGATCTTCATCCCAGCGGTCTTGCTGCTGGGCATCGTGATCGGCTTCCTGATGGGTCGCAAAGCGGGCGTACGTGAAGGCAAGGCCGAGTACATCGCGGGCGACGACGACGACCTGTTCTAGGAGCCTGTAGCGCATTCGCCCGCGTGGATCAGCGCTCGCAGCAGATCGGCGTGATGTCGATGGCGTCGGTCAACGACTGCCCGTCGCTGGCCTCGACGGTCGTGCGCAGCGTCATGGGCTTGCCGGATGACGGCTCGACGCGCGCATTCTCTAGATAGATGACCGCCACGGCTGCATACGTGTAGAGCCCCGTGGAGTCGGTCGGCAGCCCGAACTCAGTATAGTCGGCAGTCGCGATCGTCTCGCCTTCGAGGTCGAGCGCAAACTGGATGCGCACGGTGTCGTCGGGGAATCCGCGGCCGCGAAACCCTCCCCACACGTGAAACCCGCCCTGCGGCCCCTGGATGATCGGGACCTCCTGGCCTGCCTCAAGGCGGGCATACCGCCGAGCGCCAGTGCCAATTTCGACGAACGCGGCGAGCGCGGCGTCGGGCAGGGGCGGTACATCGGGTTCGGGTTCGAGGCTCGCGTCGTCCGCGCTCGGCTGGGGGTCGGGCTCGGGGCTCGGCATCGGATCTGAGCCGCCATCGTCGCACCCGATCAGCCCGAACAGCAGCGCCCCGCACGTCAGCGCCCCGCACATCAGCGACGAGACCTTCATGGCGCCATCGCCGTCTCAAGCGCCGCCTTGAGCGCCGGATCGTCGCTCTGTACGATGTTCGGCCGAAAGAACACGAGCCGATGCTGGCGATCGTACAGATAGGTGCTGGGGATCAGTCGTACCGCGAGCAAGTCAGCCCCCAGGTTGGCGTGATCGTAGACGACCGGGTAGGGGATTTGATGGGCGGTGATGAGCTGCCGCGTGGTGGTCTTGATCTTGTCGACGCTGACGCCGAACACGCTTAAACCGCGGGGCCCCCAGGTGCGATGTAGGCTCGCGAGGAC
>JBNMOZ010000366.1:0-6310 GCA_051276005.1 Bradymonadia bacterium
CTTCAACCTCGTGCAGGAGTTTGACGACAACTGCATCCAGGCGCAGAACCGCGGTGGGGCGCCGAGCGCAGCCGGCGGCGACTTTGACAACGACGGCGTCGCCGAGTCTGACCCGGGCGTGGCGGTGCTGTCCCGCGAAGCGATCGGCCCCTATGACCGGGTGATCATCGCGGCGCAGAGCACCCAGGCGTTGCGCGACTGGCTCGATCAGAACGACTTCGCGATCCCCGACAGCATCGACGCGACGCTTGCGCCCTACATCGAGATGGGCAGCGTCTTCGTCGCCATCAAGCTGCTGCCCGGCAACGACGACGGCGACATCGCCCCGCTGCACCTCACCTTCACCAGCGACAAGGCCGCGGTGCCCATCGTGCCCACGCAGGTCGCGGCCAACCCCGAC
The DNA here is from genome assembly GCA_051276005.1 of Bradymonadia bacterium. Classification (GTDB taxonomy): domain Bacteria; phylum Myxococcota_A; class Bradymonadia; order UBA7976; family UBA1532; genus JBNMOZ01. The sequence goes on from JBNMOZ010000366.1 coordinate 401, forward strand.
ATGGGCGTCATCGTGCATGTGCTCGCCGACGACCGCGCCATCCCGGTCAACTACGATCACGTGCGCGTCAATGAGGGCGCCATCGACTGGCTCAACTTCGGGCAGAACTACGCCGACGTGGTCAGCGCCGCCGTCGACGAGGCCCAGGCCGGCCGCGGCTTCGTGACCGACTATGCGGGCTCGTCTGCGGCCATCGCCGACATGCTGACCGTCATTGACGACGGCACGCTGCAGCGCGTCGAGCAGGCCGAGTCGGTGCGGGACCTGTTCAACATCCTGCCGGTCTTTAACGACAACGACCTGCAGCGCATCCTGAGCCCCTATGTGGTGCTGCCCGAGGGCGTGCCCGCCGCGCAGTTCTGGACGTGTCCGGATTGCTGGGGCCCGGTCGAGAACGCCGATGGCTTTGACGGCGCGTCCATCGCCGCCCAGATTCAGGTCGAGGTCAACGCGCCACGCAAGACGCTGGGTGAGCTGTTCAGCGCCAACGACTACCTGACGCGGCTGTACACGACGCTGAGCCCCAACGAGATGGTGCTCGACCCGATCTTCGGCACCAACCCCGACCTGGGCGAGGTGGACCGCCAGCGCACCGCGACGCAGTACATCATCTGCGACGGCGACGGGAACACGCTGGACTCGCTCTCGTATGTCGAGACGCCCAGCGGCATCCAGTTTCACCTCGACGGTGAGGGTCAGGTGCCCGGCGCCATCCAGCGCCAGGACGGCGAGACCGTGCGCGGCCAGTCGACGCCCGCCGCCCAGGTCATCGAGAAGATGTTCGAGCAGGGCCAGCCCGAGGCCATCGACAACCGCACCCGGCTGATCGAGGTGCACTACGGCACCAACGCCAAGGACGACAGCTGCACGGTGGCTGTTGGTGAGTCGCAGGGCGCGCCGATTTGGATGATGGCTTTGGGTGGGTTGATCGCTCTGCGGCGTCGTCGGGGGTAGGGGCCTCTCGGCTTCGGCTTGCGTCTACCGAGCCGCGCACCAACAGCGCGCCATCAACGCCGCCGCACACCAACAGCGCGCTATCAACGACTGTCAGACCAGCCCCAGCCCAGACCCAAACCAGTCAACCCCACCCCGAACGCAAAAAGGCGCCCCGAAGGACGCCTCTTTTCGACTCAACCCCGAAGGATCGAGCGGTTGTCAGACCCGAGGGTCAGACAGCCCTACAGGTCCGCCTTGAGGTCCGAAGAGACCTTGAAGCCAACCGTCCTGCTCGCCGGGATCTGAATGGGATCGCCGGTCTGCGGGTTACGGCCGACGCGCGCCTTGCGGTCACGCAGGCTGAACGTACCGAACTTGGGCATGTAGAACTTGCCGTCGTCGGTGATCGAGGTGCGAATCTGGTCGAAGATCGTGTCAACCACGTCGGCGACCGTCTTGCGCGTCAGGCTTTCGCCAGCGGCGGCGTGAACCGCTTCCAAGAGCTCGTGCTTGGTCATCTGAGACTCCTTACGGGCCGGCTGTCAGCCGTTGAGGGACTTCTTGAAGTCCGGGGCGAGCTTGAACCCGACGGTCCGAGACTCAGGAATCTGAATCGTTGCACCAGTCTGCGGGTTACGACCAGGGCGCGCGGCCCGGGTCTTCACCGACATGACGCCGAAGTCAGGCATGGCGAACCGGCCCTCGTCCTTGAGTGCCGAAGCGATGGTGCTGAACGTGGCGGAGAGGAGCTCGCCGACCTTCTTCTTGGTCAGGTCGCCGTACTCGCCTTGAACCGCGTTGATCAGTTCTTTTTTGGTCATTCCCGCCCTCCGTGGGGTCGGCCGAACAATTTCGGCGGTGGTAGCAGCCACCCGAGAAGGGTGGCAGGCGATGTGCCTTCGACGCTGAGCCAAAAATGACCCAGCAGAAAGTCAGTCAAACCGTGATGCGCCGCGGAGCATATCCCCCGTTTTTTCGGAGTGTCAAACGGAAAAGCACGCCAGAGAACCAGATTTTACAGGGGTTCGCGGCGATTTCGGCCCCGCGCTATCGGGTGACGAGGTCGACGGGGAGGGGTTGGCCGCGGCCGATGGCGTGGTAGGTGAACCCTGCCTGGGCCATGCGGTCGGGGCTGTACAAGTTGCGCCCATCGAAGATGATCGGGCGGGCAAGACGCTGTGCGATCTGATCGAAGTCTGGGCGGCGAAAGACGTTCCATTCCGTACAGATGAACAATGCGTCGGCCCCATTGAGGCAGTCGTAATGGTCGACCTCGAGGGTCAACGCATCGCCAAAGATATCGCGGGCGTTGTTCATGGCTTGCGGGTCGTGCCCTGACACCTGCGCGCCAGCGGCCAGCAGACCTTGGATCAGGTCGATGGCCGGGGCCTCGCGCATATCGTCGGTGCGGGGCTTGAAAGCGAGGCCCCAGACGGCGAAACGCTTGCCTTTGAGGCCCTCAAGCCCGCCAAAGGTGGCGATCGCCTTATGCAGGAGGATGCGCTTCTGGTCGCGATTGACCGCATCGACCGCCTCGAGGATGCGCAGCTGGTGCCCGTGCTTCTCGGCGGTATGGACCAGCGCTTTGACGTCCTTGGGGAAGCAAGAACCGCCATAGCCAGTGCCGGGGAAGAGGAACTGGTAGCCGATGCGCGGGTCGGATCCGATGCCCATGCGAATCTTCTCGATGTCGGCGCCGACGCGCTCCGCCAGGTTGGCCAGGTCGTTCATGAAGCTGATCTTGGTCGCGAGCAGGGCGTTGGCGGCGTACTTGGTCAGCTCTGAGGAGCGCACGTTCATGAACTGGATGCGCTCATGGGTGCGGCAGAACGGCGCGTACATGTCGCGCAGGACCTCTTGCGCAAGCCGGCCCGCCTCGGTGTCGGGGGTGCCGACGATGATGCGATCGGGCTTGAGGAAGTCGTTGACCGCGTCGCCCTCCTTGAGAAATTCGGGGTTCGAGCAGCACACGTAGCTCTGCTTGGCGTGCTGGGCGATGATCGCCTCGACCCGGTCGGTGGTGCCGACGGGCACGGTCGACTTGGTCAGCACGACCTTCTGGCCGTCGACCAGCACGTTCTCGCCGCCGGCGAGGGCCTTGCCGATGGTCTCGGCGACCGCCTCGACGTAGCGCAGCTCGGCTGATCCGTCGTCGCCCTGCGGGGTGCCGACGGCGATGAAGATCACCCCGGCTGCGCGCACGGCCCGATCCACCTCGGTGGTGAACGTGAGCCGCCCCGCGTCGAGGTTGCTGCGTACGATCTCGGGCAGCCCCGGCTCGTAGAACGGGACGACCGCGTCGCGCAGCGCGTCGACCTTGGCTGCGTCGATGTCGGCGCAGATGACGTCGTTGCCGACGTTGGCGAGGCAGGCGCCGACGACGAGGCCGACATATCCGCTTCCAATGACCGTGATGCGCATGGCGCCCTCCTGCGTGCTCGAGGCTTTGCGCGCTCCAAGCTTTGCGTGCTCGAAGCTTCGCGCCCATTCTTAAACCGATTGGCGGCTCGGGCGGATGGTTGTAAGAGAGATCAACCACGGCGTGCAAACCCCAGGCCCTTCGAATTGTCGGGGACACGCGCGAGGATGGTGCAGCGATTGGCCAAGCAGGGCGTGGGCTGTGGAGTAACGATGCGGCGAAGGGGCCAGGCGTGAGCGTGATCGTCCAGAAGTACGGCGGCAGCTCGGTGGCGACGCCCGAGCTGATTCGCAAGGTGGCGGCGCGCGTGGTCGCGACCCGTCAGGCCGGCCATCAAGTGGTCGCGGTGGTCTCGGCGATGGGCGGCAGCACCGACGAGTTGTTGGCCCTGGCCCAATCGGTCAGCGCCAACCCGGCCCGGCGCGAGCTCGACATGTTGCTCACCGTCGGCGAGCGCATCAGCATCGCGTTGTTGAGCATGGCGATCGCCGATCTGGGCTACCCGGCGGTGTCGTTCACCGGCTCACAGAGCGGCATCATCACCACCGACAATCACACGAACGCGCGCATCATCAGGGTCACGCCCGTGCGCATCCAGGCGGCCCTCGACGCGGGGCGCATCGTCATCGTGGCGGGCTTTCAAGGCGTCAGCGAGCGCCTCGAGATCACCAGCTTGGGGCGCGGAGGCACCGACACGACCGCGGTGGCGTTGGCGGCGGCTCTGGGGGCCGATCACGCCGAAATTTGCAGTGACGTCGACGGGGTGTACTCGGCTGATCCCCGCAGCGTGCCGGGCGCACAGCGCATCGACGCGCTGGACTATGGCGAGGCGCAGGCCCTGGCCGACGCCGGCGCGCGGGTGCTCAACGCCGAGGCCATCGAGTGGGCGCGACGCAACGATGTTGAGATTGTCTGCGCCCGCACGCACGGACCGCGCACGCCCGGGACGAAGATTCGCAAGGCGACCGGCCTGATGCAGCCCCGCGTCGCGGCGGTGACGGCGCATCCGGGCATCTTCTACCTCGAGCCGACCGCGCCCGGATCCCCGCCCCCCGAGGACCTGTCGACGACGCTCGCAGCGCATGGGGCGCCCGACGCTTGGATCATCGAGCTCCCCGGCGCTTGGTGCGCGGTCGTGCCGCGCCAAAATATCCACAGCGAGGCGGCCTTTCGCAGCGCGCTCGCCGCGTCGGGCGCCGTCTTTGTGCGCTCGGATCTGCAGATGGTCAGCGTGGTTGGCCGCGCGTTGGGATCACCCCCCGGCGTGCTCGGTCCGGCGCGCATGGCGTTGGCCACGGCGGGCGTCACGGTGCACGGCACGCTGCTCGACGCGACCCGGGCCAGCTTCCTGATCGACGCTGGGCAGGCCGACATCGCCACCGCCGCGTTGCACACTCATCTCGTCGAGGAGGCCTCATGAGCGATCCGTCTACCGCCCCGGCTGCCGGTTCTCAGCGGTCTACCGGTTTCGAGTTGGCCGCCGATCTCGATCTGGCCATCCGCCTCGCCCGCGCTGCCGGCGCCGCGACCCTCGCGATCTATCGAGGCGGCGACTTCGACACGGTGCAAAAGAGCGACGGATCCCCGATCACGGCTGCCGATCGCGCGGCCAACGCGATCATCATGGCGGGCCTGCGGGCCGAGCGCCCCGACGACGCGATCTTGAGCGAAGAGTCGCCATACGAGGGGGGCACGTCGGATCGCATCTGGTTCGTCGATCCGCTCGACGGCACCAAGGACTTCGTGGGCAAGACCGACGACTACTCGGTCATGATCGGGCTGTGCATCAACGGCCGGCCCGCCGTGGGCGCCGTGTATGCGCCCGCGCTCGATCGCCTGTTCACGGGCGTGGTTGGGGTGGGCGCCTTCGAGGTCGTCGCGGGCCAATCGTTGCCGCTGACCGTCGATCCGTTGAGCGAGCCCCCTGAGTTCGGCCTGCGCGCGGTCGCCAGCCGGAAGCATCCGCCGCCCAACCTGGCCCAGGTGCTCGCGCGCTTCGACTCGCCGATTCGCATCCCGCGCGGCAGCGTGGGCATCAAGTGCGGGCTGGTGGCGGCGGGCGAAGCCGACCTCTACCTGCACCCGACCCCCGGCACATCGCTGTGGGACTGCTGCGCACCCGAGGCCATCGCCGTGGCCGCGGGCCTGTGCTTTACCAACGCTGAGGGCGCCCTGATTGCGTATGATCCGGCACGGGTGAAGAACCCCGAGGGCATTCTGGTGGCGCCCCCCCGGTTGCATGGCCTTGTGCTGGGGTTCCTGTCCGCGCCATGAACCGGCCTCTGCTATAGTCCGCGGCCTCAGACCTTTGAGCTGCTGGCTTTGAGCCCCGACCCCCGACCCGAGAGTGTTCGTGACCGATCGCCGCCAATTTCTGCTTCAGAGCGCCGCCGCCGTGGGCGCGACGCTGGGCGCAACGCTCGGTGCGTCGACCGCCTGGGCGATGGGCGGCAAGGCCGAGGTGGGCGTCGCGTTGTTGCGCCACGGCCCCGGCTTCGATCAGCGGCCCAAGGCCGTGCCACAGCTGATGTGGGAGGTCTCCAAGCGCACCAGCA
>JBNMOZ010000367.1:0-6300 GCA_051276005.1 Bradymonadia bacterium
TGGATGAACCACGACAGCGCCCCCTGGGCGACGACGCCGACAACTGGCAGGGCTTTGTTCAAGAGCTGACCATCACTGGCACGTGAAGTCGGGGCCGCATGTGCCGCCGGGGCAGTCCGCGTCGCGGCCACACTCTGCCGCGCCGTAGCGCAGCGTGAATCGGCCGCCCTCGCCCGCGCTGCCGTCGATCACGATGAAGTGATCGCCATCTTCGCGGGCGGTGAAGACCACCGACTCGGTCAGCGCGCCGTCGCTGCCTGCGACGCAGCTCTCGTCTGCGCGGGCGCAGTCGCCCACCACGAAGAGAGACAGGTCCCAGCCGCCGTCGGGCACGGCCTGCACGAAGTACCGCTGCCCCGCCGCCAGATCGGCCACATAGGCCAAATCGCCGCCGCGGCTGTCGTGCCCGGTGCATCGGTTGCCGGCCACCAAGCTGACATCGTCTTGGGCAGCGCGCGTATCGCCCTCGACCACCTGGCCGGCGGCGAGCACGGTCGCCGCGTCGCATTGGTCGTTGTCGGGCGCATCGCCGAAGGCCTCGACGTCGACGTCGAGCTCGACGCTGCCGCGGCTATTATTGCTTGATCCGTCAACCACCAGCAGCCACTCGCCTGCCGGCACGACCTCGTCGAATCCAAAGCCGCACGCGACCGGCATTGGATCGCCGCAGCGCTGCACCAAGTAGGCACCGACGGCGAATTCATTGCCTTGCGCGGCGACGTCGGCCCGCACGCGCGCCGGGCTGTCGAGGCTCAGCGAATACACCACATCGGGGGCGCCGCGGCCCAAGCAGCTCGACGTATCGTCGCGCGCCTGGTCGAGGTTGACCCGAATACGGGCGCGCCCGTTGGTGAGCTCAATGGGCTCAGCGGTGTCGCAGGTGTCGTTGCCCGGACGCGCCGAGAGTCGACGCGTGATGACTTCGAGGTCGAAGCGCGGGCGGTTGCCCGGCCCCGTGCCGTCGACGATGAGCGTGTAGTCGCCCGGCTGCACCGGGACGCGAATCTCGGCGGGGTTGGGCTCAATGAGCAGGGGCGCGCCCGGGTCATACCAACCCGTCGCGCAGGCCATCTCCGAGTTCGCCGACTCGCAGTTGCCGCGCAGGCACAAGACCGGATCGCCCCGCGAGCCGTCGGCCGTGCCGTGGGCGCGCGCGATGAGCAGGCTGGGGTCGTTGATCGTCACCAGGTAGGCCGCTTCGCCCCCATCGGCGCGGTCGAGCGCACACGACGGGCTCAAGCGATCCTCGTCGTCGTCGGCGAGGACGCCCGAGGTGACATCGTCGACCTCGATCGGGCTGGCGAACTGGCACAGCCGCACCACGTCAGGGTTGACCGCTTGAATGTCGGCCACATAGCCCACGCCGGCGTCCGCCGTCAGCGCGAGGCAGTAAGTGCCGCCCACCGCGCCCGGCAGCACCAGGGCGTCGCCGCCCTCGCTGGTCCACTCCGCCTGCTCTTCGATGTCGCCGTCACGGATCAACTCGCCCCCGACGGTGCCTGCGCCCGTCACCGCGACGGTGATGGTCAGGCGCTCGCGCGGCTGCATTTGAAAGCAGATCCAGTCGGCGTCGCCCGGGCACAAGCGGCCCGACGCGGGGCCGAAGGCCAAGTCGTCTGCGCCTCGCACGATTCGTGCGCTGGCCACGTCATCATCGCCCAAGCCTGCTTCGGCGGCGTCGTCGACACAGGCGTCGCCGCGGCCTTCGAACCCGATGTCGAGGCGATATTCGACGACCGTCGCCGCATCGACCTGGCTGATGCGCAGCCGAATCGGCCGCTCGCTGGCGAACGGACCCACCACAACCGACTCAGTCGCGCGGCCAGAGTCGCTGCGCCCGATGAGCACGCCGTTGGCTGCGAAAGCCTCAAGGCGCAAGTCGGCGTCACGGCTGACCTGGCGCAGTACGACGGTCGCGACCGTGTCGGCCGGCAGGCTGAACTCGAACCACTCTTCGCCGCAGTTGATGAGGCCCAGATAGCTCTGGTCGCCCAGGATCATAGCCGCCAGGTCGGCGGTGCCGTTGTCGGCGCCGATCGCGTCATCGTCACACCGCGGCGCCGCGCAGCGCTCGGCCTGGCAGCTACGCGTACCCAGGCAGTCGGTGTCGTCGACGCAGCGCTCGGGCTCAACGCATCGATTGCCGGCGGGATCGCGCTGGCAAACCTGGTTGCCGACGCAATGCGCGTCGTCCTGGCAGAGTCGGCAGACCAGCGGACGGCCATCGCAGACCTGACCGAGCGGGCACGCCGCGGCGTCTTCGCACGCGGCGCCTGCCGGCAGCGCACGACATTCGCCGTCCGCGCCGCAAATGAAGCCCCCCGGACAGCCGGCCTCAGCGCAGTCGAAGTCGGCCACGCAGTCGTCGCCGACACAGACCTGACCAACGCCACACTCCCGCGACGCGGTGCAGTCGTTGGGCGCAACGCATAGGCTGTCGGCGCACGTCGCCACGCCAAAGCAGTCGGCGTCTTCCCGGCAATTGCCGCAGCGGCCGTCGATGCAGGTCGCCGCGGCCGGATCGGCGCATTCGTCGTCGCTGGTGCACCCATCGGCGCAGGCCCCGTCTTCGCAGATTCGTGGGTCCAGGCAGTCGACGTCTTCGCCGCACCCGTCCGGCGCCTCGATGCACGCGCCGCCCTCGTCGCAGACCTGGTTGCCGGCGCAGTCGCACACGGGGCCCATGTCGTCGCCGCCCATGCCTCCCGCGTCGCCGCCCATGCCTCCCGCGTCGCCGCCCTCGCCGCCGGCTGCGCCTTCACCGCCAAATCCACCGACGGGCGGCATGCCACCCGCGCCCCCGAAAGGCGCCACGGTGGCGTCTCCCATATCGACAGGTGTGCCCGGCGTTTCGGCGTCGTCACAGCCCGAAACGAAGATGGCAAGCGCACTGACAAGCGCGAGCGACGAGAAGGTGAGTCGAATCGACCCCCGGCAAGACATGGCGATTCCCCCAGAACAGCAGCGTGATGCTACGGAAAGTTTTGCCCCCCTTGCAACCGTTGGGCGCGCAGTCACGCTTATCGCAGGGCGCGCGTGGTGGTGGATCCGTCAGCAGAACCTGAGTACGCTGCGGAAGCTTTTCAACGGGGGGAACGGCGTCAATGCTACGTAAAGCGGCGGTCGTCATCGCATTCGGGGCTCTGCCTACAACGGCTCTGGCCGGTAATCCACTCACGGTGACCATCGATTCGCCGGACGGTATTGGGTGCGTCAACAATGGCGGCGAGCTGTTTACGGGCGGGTTCTTCGGGGGCGGCATCATACCGCCAGCGCGAGACGTGCCGGTGGCGCTGACCCTTACGGGGCACGGCGGCGAGCCTATCTCGGTGGTCATCGACGTCGACGGATTCGAGGCGGTGCAGGAGGTGTTCGTGCCGCTCGACGCCTCGCCAGCGGCCGTTGAGTACTTAATCCCGTCCTTCGCGATCCTGGACGGCGAAGACCGCAGCTTCACGGTCAGCGTGAGCAGCGATAACTTCGGCCAGGCCGACGACACGGTCACCATCCTGCTCGATCGTGAGACGCCGATCATCGAGGTCGATCTCGATGATCTGCCCGACCAGCAAATTTGCTACGACATGCCACCCGACACCGCGTACGCGGTGGTCGATAACTTCGACGCCAACCCGGTCGTGCTTGAAGAGTTCAGCTCCGACGGCTGCGAAGTCACACGGCTCGTCACCGTGAGCGACGCCTGCGGCAACGCCCAGGAGGTCCGCCTCACCACGCTGCGCCCCAGCGTCGATCCCATCGAGGTCGCCGTTCAAGCCTTCCGCTGTGGTCTCGACGAGTGCCTGTCTCAGGGCCCCGACGCCGATCCGGTCGACTCGGGCACCCGCGTCGGCGCTGCCACCGCCAGCTTCTCGGCGGATGGCGGCCGCGGCTGCGTGACCGGGCTGCAGGCCCGCGCCTTCCTCGACGAGGACGCGCCCGAAGAGATCGGGCCCGGTGATGGCCTGATTCTGGTCCCCGGCGACCGCCTCGAGGCCCCCGGCACCTACACCATCGTCGCGTTCGCCGAGACCTGCGGCGGTGTGCAAGTGCGCGCCGAGACCATCGTGACCGTGCTCGATCGCCCGCTCGCCGATCCCGGCGGCGTCGACGAGCGGTTGCCCGGCGAGGTAGAGAACGCGCCCGCGCGGCACGCCTATCATGTGACCCAGGGCGACGCGCTGATCCTCGACGGCAGCGGCAGCACCGCCCCGCCCGAGCTGGGCGGCATCACGCGCTGGGAGTGGGATCTCGACCTCGACGGTGAGAACGAGTTCGACGGCCCGGGCCTGACGATGGTCGCGTTCGACTCTCTCGTCGGCGACGGCGTCCACTTGGGCCTGCTCTCGATCACGGCCGGCAACGGCGGCGTCGACCGCCAGGCCTTCCGGGTGATCATCGAAGACGTCCTGCCCACCTGCGACGCGGGTGGGCCCTATGAGGGCATCGAAGGCCAGCCCGTCGAGTTTGACGGCTCCGCCTCTGGCCCGGGGCATCCGAGCGATCCCGTCGTGGCCTATGACTGGGCCTTCGGCGATGGGGCCTTCCCCCAGCGCGGCTTCGGCCTCGAGCGCCCCAACCACACGTATGATGACGCGGGCGAGTTCACCGTCACCCTCATCGTCGAAGACGTCGACTCGCCCGGCGAGCCGTGCACGGCGCAGGTGAGCATCACCGACGTCGGGCCGATCGTCGAAGGCGTCTTCGCCTTCCGCGCCAACAGCTTGCGCGAGGGCGACGCCGTCAGCTTCTCCATCGGCACCACCCGTGGCGGCTCGTCCTCCGACCCGATCTCCGAATACTGCTGGGATTACGGCGACGGCGCCGCTGAGGAATGTGGCCCGGCGCTGTTCGGGCCCAGCCATCGCTACACCGACTCGGGCGACTTCGAGGTCTGCCTGCGCGTACGCGACGAGGATCCCGAAGACACCGCCGAAGGCTGCATCAACATCACCGTCGCCGACGTCACCCCGACGGTGCGCATCGAGGGCCCGGCCATCGCGACCGAAGGCGACACGATCAGCTTCCACGCGTTGGGCTTGCAGGCTGGCGGCGACGCCGATCCGCTGGTCCGGTTGGAGTGGGACTTTGGCGACGGCGAGGTCGACGCCGTCGACATCGCCGCGTTCCCCATGGCCACCCGCATCGCCCATACCTTTGCCAACGACGGCGAGTTCACAGTGACCGTGCGCGCTGTCGATGAAGACTCCTTCGCTGAAGCGAGCTTGGTCATCGTGGTGGCCGACGTCGGCCCCGACGCGGTGGGCGTGGCGCTCTACCCCGACGCCGAGCAGCGGGCCTTCGAAGGCCAGGCGCTGCCTCTGTCGGCCGCCGGCAGCACGCCGGGCAACGCGAGCGATCCCATCGTCAGCTACACCTGGGACTTCGGCGACGGCGAGGTCGGCGACGGCGAGCTGGTCGAGCATGTCTGGGCCGACGCGGGCACCTTCCAGGTGCGACTGACCGTGCGCGATGAAGACGGCAGCCAGGCGAGCACTCAGGTGACCATCGTGGTCGCCAACGTCGCGCCGCGCATCTTCATCGAGACGAACAACAACGAGCTGGCCGTCGGCATCGAGGCCGAATTCCGCCTCGTCGTGCAGGACGTGCCGGCCGACCGCCCGCCGCCCTTCATCGAGTGGGATATGGGTGACGGCACCATCATCTCGAACTTGACCGCGGTCACCCACACGTACAACGCCCTGGGCGATTATGATGTGCGCGTGCGCGTCGATCATCCCGGCGAGGCCGATGAGATGGCCGACACCATGACGCAAATCGTGGTCACCGCGGCGCCGCCCCGCTTCACCCTCGAGACACCTGCGCAGGCCCTCGATCAGACGATCCAGGCCCGCGAAGGGGAGCGACTGGCCATCCGGTTGCGCGTCGAATCAGCCGCCTTGGGCGTCGGTCGCTTCGACGGCGAGGTCATCGTCGCGCCCCGCTTCTTGCCCGCCGGTGCCGAGTTCTCTCACGATCGCGGCGACAACCCGGTGCAGCGCACGTGGATCGACATCGCCTGGACGCCGACCTTCTATCAAAGCGGTGAGCACGAGATTTCGATCAACGCCCTGGCACCGACCACCGAGACGACCCGCCAGCTCACGCTGCGCATCAACGTCGCCGAGGCCGGCTCGCCGCTGTTGGCGGGCGTGGGCACCGACGGCTCCGATGGCTTGCTGAACCTCTACCGCTATGGCCTTGAGAACGGCGCGGTGACCTTCACCCGCTTCGGCGCTGTCGAGCTTGGTATCGGCGCCCGCGGCCTCGCCTACGACGAGCGCAACGGCCAGCGCGTCTTCGCCG
>JBNMOZ010000368.1:0-6298 GCA_051276005.1 Bradymonadia bacterium
GCTTTGGCGTCGCGGGCTGCGGCGTGACGGGCTGCGGCGTCGCGGGCTTCGGCGTGATGGGGCTGACAGACCGCGGCGACGGATCGGTGATCCGCAGCGGCTCGGTCTTCGGCTGTTTCATCATCGGGGGCTCGACGCGGCGGGGAGGGAGGAGTGCATCGGCCCCCTCCCCTTTCTCAGCGGCAGCACGCAGCTTGGCGGCGAGGCCCTCGATGGCCATCGTCGCGACGACCCCCGACGAGACAGGCGACGCCACCTGATCAGCGGCGAGCATGATCGTCTCGCCCTCGGTGGCCTCGTCGTGCAACTGGTCGAGTTCAGAGGCGTCGGGGGTATAGTTGACGAGCGCTGCGCCGCATTCGGTACAGCTCATTTCGGCGGCCGCTTGATCGACCTCGAAGAGCAGTTCGCAATTGTAGCAGGCCTTGTATGGCACCAGCGGACCTTGTTGCAGAGCGTGAGCGGTGCCGAATCTACTACACGCGCCGTCGTTTCGACACCGCGATCAACGCACCACCGTCCAAGCGCCCTTCGGCTTGCAGAGCGCATGGGCACGCCGTAGCATGCGCGACTGATGCTTGGACCCCTGTCACGATATGCCCCGCCGCCCGGTACGCAGCTTCTGCTCGCGCTGCTGTGCGGGCTGACCGTCGCCACCGCGTGGGCCACATCGGCGCTGACGGTGATGACGCTCTTGCCGGAATCGCCCGACGCGTTTCATCCCATCGCGCTGGCCACCAACGCCCTGGTCGCCGCGCCTGTCGGGCCCGGAGGCTTCATTCTGCTGGTCGCCCTGATCGGCTACTTCAATCAAAACCGCGTGAAGACTTGGTGGCAGCGCGCCCCGCGGCAGCTGCTCACGTGGACGATCGGTCCCCTTCTGGCGCTGTTCCTCATCGACAGCTTCATCTTGCGCGGCTATGGATTTGGGCTGGCCGCCGACGCCGTGCTGCTGGGATGGACCGCCTCGGCCGTCGAGCGCATCTGGGGCCGGACCCGCCTGTTGTGGTTCGTCGGGGTCCTCAGCGTCGTGGTCAACGGCGTGGCCGCGCTCTTGATGTGGCAGGCGCCCGCCACCCTGAGCGCGCTCGCTGGCCCCGGCGGTGCCGCCCCGATCGGCGCGAGCCCGGTGGCGTATGGCTTGCTGACGGTCTGGTGTCTTGCGCAAGGTGACCGCGTGCTCGCAGTGATCAATGCGCCCGCGCGCAAGCTCATCGTCGCGTTGGCCCTGCTCAAAGGCCTCGACTTGATCTTCGTGGGCGTGGCGGTCGGGCTGTGCGGCCTTGCCGGCATTGGTGTCGCGTTGCTGCTGGTCTCGGGCCGATGGGATCCACGCCGATGGCGCGCGCCCAAGCCCCGCGCCCGACCGAGATTGGTGCGCGACGACGACGAGCGATATTACCACCGGGCCCTGGCGTGGCGTGGCAAACATCGCAGCGGCTCTCTTCGCAAAATGGCCAGCCGCCGCGCGGGTTTTCGAACTTTGTTCAAAAAAACATCCGTGTGGTACCGTGGCTCTCGCGCAGCGTTCTGCCCGCGCACATGGCACAGCCCGAAGGAACGACGATGCGACGGGGGATGACTCTCGTGATCATCAGCACGCTCTGCGGGGCGTCGTTGTTGGTCGCCGTGCCCGCGCTCGCCCAGGGTGCGCCGGCCCAGGGTGCGCCGGCCTCGGCGACGACCGCCTATCAAGCGGGTGTGACCCACTTCGAGGCACGGCGGTTTGGCCAGGCGCTGGCCGCGTTTGAACAGGCGCTGATCATCGCCCCGCAGTCTGCGGTCCTGGTCTTCAACATCGCGCGCACCCTTGAAGAGCTGCGCGCGATCGATCCGGCCGTTGAGCAGTACCAACGCTACTTGCGCATGCGCCCAGACGCCGATGACGCCCAGGCAGTGCGCGCGGCGATCGATCGCCTCCGTGGCGCCGTCGCCAGCCTCACGCCGGCCAGCCTCGGCCCCGCGGCCGGCGCGCTGACGGTCACCTCGACCCCCGTCGGCGCCACCGTCTTCGTCGACGGTCGCCCTGCCGGTCAGACCCCCCTCGCGCTCACCACCGCTGCCGGCGTGCATTACGTGACCATCTCCAAGGACGGCTTTAGTCGCGCCAGCCGCGAAGTGACGGTGGTCGATGGCCAATCGACCGCCCACGCTGCGACGCTGGTGCCGACGACGCAGATCACTGCGCGCGGAGAAGACGACCTGGCGGGCTGGATGCTGGTGGGCTTTGGCTCGACGTTGCTCATTGGCGGCAGCGTGTTTGGTGCCCTCGCCCTCGACCAGGACGCTCGCCTCGACGCAATCGAAGCCGGCGATCGGCGGGCGACGCGTGATGAGTTCAACACCGCCCAAGACACCGGACGCCTCTACGCCTATCTTGCAGACGGGCTGCTGATCGGTGGACTCGCGGCGGCCGTTACTGGCGGCATCGTGCTTCTCACCGATGACACGCCCACGGTGGCGCGCGACTCAATGGCCTGGAACTTCTGATGACCACGGACGCAAACATGGACGGCGCAAGCGCGACCAGCGGCGCGTCCCTGATCGGCCGCTCATTGGATCAGGGCCGGTATACCGTGCTCAAGCTGATCGGCGAAGGCGGCATGGGCGTCGTCTATCAGGCGCTGCAGATGTCGATGGATCGCATGGTCGCCATGAAGATCCTGCGCGCCCAGCTGGCCACGGACGAGAAGCTGCTCGCGCGCTTCAAGCAAGAGGCACTCAGCGTCTCGCGGCTGCGGCATCCCAACACGATCACGGTCTACGATTACGGCCGCACCAAAGACGGCCTGCTCTTCATCGCGATGGAGTTGCTGGGCGGTCAGAGCCTGTTCGACCTGCTCACACGGCGCCAACACCTCTCGCTTAATCGCACGCTGCACATCATGACGCAGATCTGCGGAGCCGTCGCCGAAGCGCATCAACTGGGCGTCGTCCACCGCGACCTCAAGCCCGAGAACATCCAGATCGACTCGGTGGGCGGCGACGACTACTTCGCCAAGGTCCTCGACTTCGGCATCGCCAAGATCGTGCACGGCGACGGCGAGCAGCCCGAAGGCAAGACGCTGACCATGGCCGGCGCCATCTTCGGCACGCCCGCTTATATGAGCCCCGAGCAGGTCCACGGCGAGAAGGTCGATCATCGCACCGACGTCTACGCGATGGGGATCATCCTGTTCGAGCTGCTCGCTGGCCGGCAGCCGTTCATCGGCGCCACGCCGATGGCGATCATGATGGCGCAAGCGTCCAAGCCGGTCCCGGTCCTCAAGGACGTCTGCCCCGACGCGGACGTGGTGCCCGAGGTGCTGGCAGTCATCGATCGCTGCTTGCAGAAGGATCGCGAAGATCGCTACGCCACGGCCGACGATTTGCTGCGCGCGCTGCAGCAGATACAGGTGCAATTGGGCGACATCTCGCGCAGCCGCATGCAGGTCCAAGACAGCCAATGGGGCGCGGGTCAATCCAAGACGGCCGATCGCGCCAAGGTGGCCAGCGCGCCGCCGCTCCCACCCGTCGAAGATCCCACACCCGCCGCGGGTCATATCGCCACGATCCCGCCGCTGGGCGTCGGTGATGACGAGCTGTACGCGGCCAACGCCAGCCGCCGCGGCGTCTGGTGGGCGATCATCGTGACGGTGCTCGTGGGCGGCGTGTTTGCGTACGCCGGCCTGCGGACGGACGAGGTCGAGCCCGATCCGGTATTGGCGGCGTCCTCTCAGTCGGTCGCGGCGCTCTCGACGCCGGCCAAGATCACCTACTACTTCGTCAGCAACCCGACGGGCGCGACGGTCTTCGACGGTGATCTGAAGGTGGGCGTCACCCCCACCCTGCACGCCTGGCAGCACGGCGTCCGAAAGACGTTCCGCCTCGAGCTCAACGGCCACGAGCCGCAGACCATTCAGGCGGCCGGGGTCGGCGGGCCGGTCGAAGAGCGACTCGTCCACCTCACCCCCCGCACCACCAAGCTCGCGCCCATGGAGATCGGATCGACCCCCGAAGGCGCCACGGTGACCGCCGACGGCGTCGAGATCGGCCAAACCGGTCGCGATCCGTTGATCTGGACGCCCCCCCCGGGCACGGGCCCGGTGTCGCTCAGCTTTACTCTCGACGGTCACACGCCGCGTATTCGAAGCATGGATCGGCAGCTGATCGGGCACGGCAGCGTCGCCGTGACGGTCAAGCTGACCGCCACGGCGACGGCCCCCAAGAGCACCGAGCCGGCCCGGCCCAAGCGCCCCAAGGTGGTCAAGGCCCGATCGCGCCCCAAGACGCGCAAGCGCCCCAAGGTCGTCTCCCAGCCCAAGGTCGTTGCGCCGCCGACCAGCGCACCGGCGTCCGTCGAGTCCAAGAGGCCGACGCCGATCTATAAGAAGCTCTAGCGACACGGCCCGCTCGCCGCGAGGCCCGCTCGCTGCGAGGTCCGCTCGCTGCGAGACGCGCTCGGACCAGCATGGCGCGCGCGAACGCGGTACCCTTGTCTAGACCCGTGCACAGACCGTCACCCACACGACACGCGAGGAGGCCCTGATGGCCTTGCCGACCGAACGCGGGATCGCCCCCGCAAAGTTTCCCGAGAAGGTCCGCAAGTTCGTCGATCCGAGCGCGCCCGCGCAGATGCGCATGATGCTCGCCCGCGGCATGGTGCCCATGAAGCCGTTGGTGCAGGTCTGCGCGCTGTATCAGCTGTGGGTGACCGGCGACGACGCGCTGCAGATGGCGGCCCAGACGTCGGTCGAGGCCCTGCCCGCTGCGACAATCCGCTCGATCGCCGGCGAGCGCCTTCTGCCCGTGGTCCTCGACTGGCTCGCCGACCGGTTCAGCTCTGACCTGCGCATCTTGCGCACGATCGTGAGCAATCCCCAGACCGACGGGGAGACGTTCCTGCGGCTGGCGGCGAACGCCGACGAATCACTCTGCGAAGCGCTCGCGCTCAACCAGGCGCGACTGCTCGATACGCCGGGCCTGATCGAAGCGCTGTACTTGAACCCGAGCCTGCGGGCATCCACAGCGGATCGCATCGTCGACTTTGGCGTGCGCAACACCCTCGATCTGTCGTCGCTGCCTTGCTACGACGAGGTGGTGGCCGCGATTCAGGGCACGGCGCCCGCGAGCGGGGTCGACGCCGACGCGGTCGACGCCGCCTTCCGCGCTGCGCAAGAAGCCACGGCCGCCCTCGACGATGAGGCCACCGAGCGTGAGGCCGCGGCCCTGGAGCGCGCGCAAAATGCGCCAGAGGAGGCCGCCGCCCAGCCCTCGCGCAAGTCTGCCGCCGGCCGCATTCGCGATCTCGGCATCGCTCAGAAGGTGCGCCTGGCGATGATCGGCACCAAGAGCGAGCGCTCGATCCTGATCCGCGACACCAACAAGATCGTCTCGCGCGCGGTCATTCGCAGCCCCGCTATCAGCGACTCCGAGGCCATCAAGTTCGCGTCGATGAAGTCGCTGCCTGATGAGGTGGTCAAGTACATCACGACCAACAAGAAGTGGATTCGCCACTATCAGATGAAGAAGACCCTCGTGATGAACCCCAAGACGCCCACGGCCCTCGCGATTCGGTTCTTGCGGCATATGCGGTCGAGCGACCTCAAGGCCATCGCCCGCAGCCGGGGCCTGCCTGGACCCGTGGCAAAGGCGGCGAAACAACTGCTTAAGTCGCGCATCAGCTGACGCCCCAGGGGGGTCCTCGGCGGGGATCCGCAGGTGCGTGCGCGGCCTCCGTCTCCCCTCTTTCGCGTCAAATGCTCGATACCATTGGCTTTGCTGTCGTCGATCGGGTATCCCCCGCGCCTGTTCGAAGGGAACCCTGCATGACCGAAACACCGTTTGAAACTCTGGGCCTATCGCCTTCCATGCTCGAAGCGGTGGCGGCGGAGGGCTTCACTGAGCCTACCCCCATCCAAGCGTGCGCCATCCCAATGCTGCTCGAAGGCAGCGACGTTATCGGCCAGGCGAGCACCGGCACCGGCAAGACGGCGGCGTTCATGTTGCCCCTGCTGCAGATGCTCGACCCCGAGCGCGCCGAGCCCCAAGCAATGATCCTCGCGCCGACCCGCGAGCTGGCCCAGCAGGTCGCCGACGTGGCGCGCACGTTTGGCAAGCGCACCAAGGTCGCGATCCTGTGCGGTGGCCAGCCCGCCGGCCCGCAGGTCCGCAGCATTCGCCGCGGCGCCCAGATCATCGTGGGCACGCCCGGGCGCACGCTCGACATGCTCAATCGCGGCGTGCTGAGCTTCAAGGGCCTCGATCGGATCGTGCTCGACGAAGCCGATGAGATGCTCCAGATGGGCTTCATCGAAGA
>JBNMOZ010000369.1:0-6288 GCA_051276005.1 Bradymonadia bacterium
CACGGGGACCGGGCGCGTCAATAACCTGCGGTCGGGCGAATCCACCCGGCTCGTGGAGTATGTACAGGGCGCCATCAGCGCGGCGACGCTCAGCAATGACGGGCGATTCGTGGCGGTGGCGACGGCGGACGGCGTGACGGTCATCGACCTGGCGTCGTCGCCCCCTGTGCAACGCGCCGCGGGCATGGGCGCACCCGGCGGCACTGAGATTATCTTCAGATAGGCCACCCAGGCAGGCCCGACGCGCCGAACATGGCGCACAGTCGACAGGCCGCATGCTCGGCGGAGACCCATGCCGGTTCGCTACATCATCCTCTTCTCGATCCTGGCGGTGCTCGTATTCGGGGCCCACGCCTACCTGTATCGGCGCCTCGTGCGCGACGTGACCGATTCACCAAGGCTGCGACGCATCGGCCGATGGGTCGCCGTCTTCATGGCCTTGGGGCTGTTCGCGGGCGTGCTCGGCGCCCGTATGCTGCCGCGTAGTCTGGGGGTGATGGCGGGCTTCTTCTCCTACACCTGGATGGGCATGCTGATGCTGTTGCTGCCCTCCCTTTGGGCGTTCGACCTGTATCGCGGCGCCCGTCACCTGACGCGCAAGGCTCCGGTTGATCCGTCGCGACGCCGGGCGTTGGCGCGCGGCGCCGCCGCCATGACCGCGATCGGCGCCACGGCGACCGCGAGCTTCTCGGTCGCCAACGCCCTCGCCCCGCCCGATCTCGAGCGCATCGACGTGCCGATCAAGGATCTACCGGCCGCGCTGGACGGGTTCACCATCGCTCAGATCAGCGACATCCATGTGGGACCGACGATCGGCGTCGAGTTGATGCGGTCCCTTGTCGATCGCATCAACGCCCTGTCGCCAGACCTGGTCGCGGTCACGGGCGACCTGGTCGACGGCACCGTCGCCCGACTCGGCGAGCACACCGCCCCGTTGGGCGACTTGAAGAGCCGCCACGGGACGTTCTTTGTCACCGGCAACCACGAGTACTATTCAGGCGCGAACGAGTGGATCGCCGAGATGCGGCGCCTGGGGCTGACCGTGTTGCGCAATGAACGCGTCGAGCTCGATCATGACGGCGCCACCCTCGACGTCCTGGGCACCGATGATTGGCGCGCCAAGGGCTTCATCGAAGGCCATGGCCACGATCTCAAGAAGGCCGCGGCGGGTCGCGATCGCACCCGCACCTCGCTGCTCCTCGCCCACCAGCCCAAGGCGATCCACGACGCCGCGAAGCACGAGATCGACCTGATGATCTGCGGCCATACGCACGGCGGCCAGCTGTTCCCCGCGAACATCCTCGTCAAGCTCATTCAGCCGTACGTCCGGGGCCTGCACGCGCACACCGAGCGCACCTGGATCTACGTCCACAAGGGCAGCGGATACTGGGGTCCGCCCATGCGTTTGGCCGCCAACGCCGAGATCGCGCTGCTGACGCTGCGTCGAGTATGAAATCACGGGCGGCTTCGAAATGGTTCTCGCCGGATAACGTCGGAAGTCCCCTCGACCGCCCCTGCCCCCCGTGAGCCCTGAAAAACGTTTTGGCCCCGCATAGATGAGCGCCTCAACCATTTATGGGAGGCTGCATCGAGGCTGAGAGACTTGCATTTCGACTGCAAAACCGCGTATTGCCGCGGGAAGTCGCACCTGAGGAACCGAGGTCCATGACCGTTCACGTCATCAAACGTGGTCTCGACCTGCCCATCGAAGGGGCCCCCTCCCAATCCATCGAACCTGGTGCCCCGCTCACGCGGGTCGCTTTGGTCGCGGATGACTATCCCTTCATGAGGGCCCGTATGGCCGTCAATGTCGGCGATACCGTCAAGCGCGGTCAGTTGCTGTTCGAAGATCGCAAGGCTGAAGGAGTGCGGTTTACCGCGCCTGCTGCCGGCACGATCTCTGCCATCCATCGCGGCGCCCGACGGGCGCTGCAGACGGTGGTCATCGAACTGAGCAATGGGGAGAAGGCGGGCAAGCCCGGTACCGATGAGCTGGTTAAATTCGAGAACCACTCTGGTAAACCCCCCAGCGAGCTCACGCCCGCTCAAGTCAAGGCCCTGCTGGTCGAATCGGGAATGTGGACTGCCATCCGCAAACGCCCGTTCAACCAAGTGCCGGCCGTCGAGTCCGAGTGCGCGGCGATCTTCGTCAACGCCATGGACACCAGCCCTCTGGCTGTCGATCCCGCGATCGTGCTGCGCGAACAAGGCGCGGCGCTCAAGCGGGGGATGCAGGCAGTTGCAAAGCTCACACAAGGGCCCGTCTTCTTCGTGAAAGCGAAGGGCGCGGCGCTCGATCCGGGCACCATCGATCGGCTGCGCGTCGAGGAGTTCACCGGCAAACACCCGGCGGGCCTCGTCGGCACCCACATCCACACGCTCTTCGGGGCGAGTCGAGAGCGGGTTGTCTGGCACTTAAGCGCTGCTGATGTGGTGCGCGTTGGCGAACTCTTCGAGACCGGCATCTTGCCGGTTGAGACGGTGGTCGCCTTGGCGGGCCCGGCGGTGAAATCGCCGCGTCTCGTAAAGACGCGTCTGGGTGCCTGCATCGACGAGCTCACCGCCGGTCAGCTGACCGACGGCGAGACCCGTACGGTGTCGGGCTCGGTGCTGCATGGCCGAACGGCCGCAGGAGAGATCTGGGGATTCCTCAGTCGCTACTCCTTGCAGATCAGCGTCTTGAGCGAGGATCGCGAGCGCGTCTTCTTAGGTTGGCTCAAGCCCGGCAACGACAAGTTCAGCGTCACCCGCGCCTTCACGGCGGGTCTGCTGGGCAAGAAGAAGGGCTACGACTTCACCACCACGACCCACGGCTCGCATCGCGCGATGGTGCCGATCGGCATGTTCGAGAAGGTCATGCCTCTCGACATCATGCCGACGTTCCTGTTGCGCGCTCTCGCGGTCAGCGATCTCGATCGCGCCGAGGCGTTGGGGTGTATGGAGCTCGACGAGGAAGACCTCAGCCTTTGCAACTTCGTCAGCCCGGGCAAGAACGACTTCGCGGTCGACTTGCGACGGGTCCTGACCACGATTTGGAAGGAGGGCTGAGTTGAAGTTCCTCCGAGACTTCCTCGACAAGAAAGCCACCGACTTCGAGCCGGGCGGCAAACTCGAGACGTTCCACGCGCTCTACGAAGCGCCCGACACCCTCCTCTTCACCCCCGGTGAGGTCACCAAGGGCAGCACGCATGTGCGTGACGCCCTCGACCTGAAGCGCATGATGATCACGGTCGTCATCGCGCTCATCCCGTGCGTGTTGATGGCCATGTACAACACCGGCTACCAGGCCAACCTGGCCATCGGCAGCGGCGGCGCGCTGCCCCTCGATAACTGGCAGACCTCGATCTACCAGTGGATGGGGCTGGCCTTCGACGCGACGAGCATACTCGCGTGCGTCGTGCACGGCGCGCTGTACTTCCTGCCGGTGTTCCTCGTGACCGCGGCCATTGGCGGCAACGTCGAGATGGGCTTTGCCGTCGTACGCAAACACGAGATCAACGAAGGCTTCCTGGTCACGCTGTTCCTCTTCCCGTTGATCCTTCCGCCCACGATCCCGCTCTGGCAGGTCGCCATCGGCATCGTCTTTGGCGTCATCGTCGCCAAAGAGGTCTTCGGCGGCACGGGCATGAACGTGCTCAACGTGGCGCTCACCGCCCGCGCGTTTTTGTTCTTCGCCTACCCCGCCGAGATCTCGGGCGACAAGGTGTGGATCGCAGCTGATATGGTCGACGGCGCGGGCGGCGCGACCTGGCTCGCCGTCGCGGCGACTGGTGGCGCGATGCCTGAAGATACAATGATGAACGCCTTCCTGGGCCTCGTGCCCGGCTCGATGGGCGAGACCTCAGCGTTGGCCTGTCTGCTGGGCGCCGGCGTGCTCATCGGCACCGGCATTGGCTCCTGGCGCACCATGCTCGGCGTCACGATTGGCACAGCGACCTTCGCCCTGCTCTTCAACGCGATGGACAGCAACACGAACGCGATGTTCGGTCTGCCCTGGTACACGCACTTCGTGCTGGGTGGCTGGATGTTCGGCATGGTCTTCATGGCCACCGACCCCGTGACATCGGCCTTCAGCGCCAAGGGCAAGCTGGTGTACGGCTTCGGCATCGGCGTGATGGTCGTGCTGGTGCGCGTGGTGAACCCGGCCTATCCCGAGGGGATGATGCTGGCGATCCTCTTCATGAACATGTTCGCCCCGCTCATCGACCACTTCGTCGTGCAGGGCAACATCAAGCGCCGGGCGCGAAGGCTGGTGGCCCATGGGGCGTAGTTGGCAATACATCGTCGGGTTCGCGACCGTCATTTGCTTGGTCTGCTCCATTGTCGTCGCGGGCTCAGCCGTGGCGCTCAAGGATCGGCAAGAGGCGAACAAGGTCCTCGATCGGCAGAAGAAGGTCCTCAGCGTCGCCGGCCTGTTGGCTGAAGACGCGCAGGTCTCGGCGGCCGAAGTCACCGCCCTCTTCAAGAAGCACGTGCGCGCCCGCATCATCGATTTCAAGACCGATATGCTTGACCCCAAGGTCGAGGCAGAGACGTACGAAGAGAAGAAGTTCCTCTCGGATGAGGCACGCCATGACAAGGTCGAGGGCAAGCCTGCGGGCATCAAGAAGGTGCCCAACAAGGCGATGCTCTACGAGGTCGTGATGGGCAAGGACGTCGAGATGATCGTGCTGCCGATTCGCGGCAAGGGCCTGTGGGGCGAGATGAAGGGCTACCTGGCCCTCGGCGCCGACACCCGCACGATTCGCGGCATCACGTACTACCAGCACGTCGAGACCCCGGGGTTGGGCGGCGAGGTCGACAACTCGAAGTGGAAGGCGCAGTGGCCCGGCAAGAAGGCCTACGACGATGAGTGGGTCCCGACCCTCGAAGTCGTCAAGGGCAAGGCCAAGGGCGCCTATGAGATCGACGGCCTCTCGGGCGCGACCATTACGAGCCGCAGCGTCGGCGCGCAGGTCCGCTTCTGGCTTGGCGAGAAGGCATTCGGGCCGTTCCTGAAGAACTACCGCGAGGGGAAGGTCGAGTCGTGAGCAAGAACCGAGATGTCCTGCTGGACCCCCTCTTCAACAACAACCCGATCTCGTTGCAGGTGCTCGGCATCTGCTCCGCGCTCGCGGTGACCACCAAGCTCGAGACGAGCGTGGTCATGTCGTTGGCGGTGATCGCGGTGATGGTGCTGTCGAATATGTCGGTCAGCCTCATCCGCAACATGATCCCTGCAAGCATCCGCATCATCGTGCAGCTGACCGTCATCGCCTCGCTGGTGATCGTCACCGACCAAGTGCTCAAGGCGTTCGTCTTCGACGTCTCCAAGCAGCTGTCGGTGTTCGTCGGCCTCATCATCACCAACTGCATCGTCATGGGCCGCGCAGAAGCGTTCGCCATGCAAAACCCGCCGATCGCATCCGCCATCGACGGCTTCGGCAACGGCCTGGGCTACAGCCTGGTGCTCATCTTCGTGGGCTTCTTTAGAGAGCTGTTCGGCAGCGGCAAGCTGATGGGCATCGAGGTCCTCCAGCTCACCAGTGACGGCGGCTGGTACACGCCCAACGGCCTGATGGTGCTCGCCCCCGGGGCGTTCTTCCTCATCGGGATCTTCATCTGGATCAACCGGGCCTGGAAGCCCGAACAGATCGAGGAGAACTGACGATGGAAGAACTTCTGAGCATCGCGACGAAGTCGATCTTCGTCGAGAATATGGCCCTGGCGTACTTCTTGGGCATGTGTTCGTTCCTGGCGGTCTCCAAGAAGGTCGAAACGGCCATCGGCTTGGGCGCGGCGGTCACCTTCGTGCTCGCCGTGACCGTGCCGCTCAACAACCTGCTGTACAACTTCGTGTTGCGCGAAGGTGCGTTGAGCTGGATGGGCGACTCGTTCGCCACCGTCGACCTGAGCTTCCTCAACTATCTCGCGCTCATCGGCACCATCGCCGCGAGCGTGCAGATCGTCGAGATGGCCTTGGACAAGTATGCCCCCGCGCTCTACTCCGCGCTGGGCATCTTCCTCCCGCTCATCGCGGTGAACTGCGCCATCCTCGGCGCCTCATTGTTCATGGTCGAGCGCGACTACAATTTGGTCGAGAGCACCGTCTTTGGCGTGGGCTCTGGAATCGGTTGGGCCCTGGCGATCATCGCACTGGCAGCGATCCGCGAGAAGATGCGCTACAGCAACGTGCCGCCGGCACTGCGCGGACTTGGCATTACCTTTATCGTCACCGGATTGATGGCCATCGGATTTATGGCCTTCGCCGGCATCCAGCTTTAGGAGGCGCAAATGGAAGTCATCCTC
>JBNMOZ010000370.1:0-6284 GCA_051276005.1 Bradymonadia bacterium
GGCTACGAAGACAACGACGGCGTCGCCGGCGGCACCGACCTGGCGAGCATCGTCGGCGTCGGCGCGAACGGTGAAGTGCCCTACAGCGACGACGGTATTGAGGTGCCCTCACCCGACGACAACGCGCTGCAGATTTGCACCTTCGACGACGACTACTACTGCCTCGACCTCGAGGCGGGCGATCGCCTCGAGGGCTGGGCCCAGGGCGAGGTCGCGGGCGAAGCGCGCGTGCGCATCGTCGACAGCGACGGCCGCAACGTGGGCGCCGACGGCCTGCTGGTCGGCGTCAACGCCGAAGACCCCATCCCGGCCGAGCTGGTCGGTGCCCTCGAAGGCCGCTACTGCCTGGTCGTCGACGGCCAGGGCGCAGCGCAGGGGCCCTATCGTTTCTGGGTCCGCCGCGTCGCCGTGGCCGATCTGTGCGAAGAGGATCCCGAGCTGATCGACGGCCTGAACAACACCGCCGACACCGCCACGGCGCTCATCGATATTGAGCCCATGCTCGCGCCCAACCGGCGCTTCGAGTATCGCAACGCGCTCATCTGCGGCAACGAAGACGACTGGTACGAGTTCGAGGTCGCCGAGCGTCGCTCGCGCGTCTGCGTCATGGTTGACGGCTTCCGCAACGACAACGCCGACCTCGACATCGAGCTGTTCCGCACCCAGGGCGGCCCCGGCCAGGCCTGCGCGCGCACGGCCGAGTGCGATCTGGGCACCCATTGCATCAGCGGCGTGTGCCGCGCCTCGATCGAAGCGTC
Organism: Bradymonadia bacterium; assembly: GCA_051276005.1. Taxonomy (GTDB): domain Bacteria; phylum Myxococcota_A; class Bradymonadia; order UBA7976; family UBA1532; genus JBNMOZ01. Next base: position 759 of record JBNMOZ010000370.1, read on the forward strand.
CGAGGGCGAGTTCGACTCCGAGCAGATCAGCATCAGCAAGCGGATCGTTGGCAACAACAACGGCGAGTACAAGCTGCGGGTCTTCCGCGGCGCGGGCGGCGACGACTCTGCCTATCGCGTGCTGGCGACCGTGACCCCCGAGGATGAGGTCTGCGGCCCTGACTGGCAGGAGCGCGCCAGCGGCGAGAACGATAACGCGGCGCAGGCCATCGACCTGGGCCAGGGTCAGGCGTCCATCTGCGACACCTGGCTGTGCCACGAGGATGACCAAGACTACTACCGGTTCGTCGTGCCCGCCGGTCAGGACCGTACGGTCTTCATCGAGTACGCCAACCAGGACGACGGCCGCATCTTCATGGACGTCACGGGCAACGAGCTCGATGGCGATCCCGACTTTGGCGGCTTCCGTCGCTCGGCCGACCCCGCTGGCGACCACCAGTGTGTGAACCTGCGCGGTGGCGCCGAAGACCAAGAGGTCGTGATTCGGCTGTTCGGCAACATCGCGCTGCCCGACGGCGATGATCGCGTCGACTACAGCCTGCGCATCGTGCCGACGGACTTGAGCGACCTCAACGTGGCCAACCCGCAGGCGTTCATGGAGCAGGGCGAGTGCGTCACCCTCGGCGGCGGCGAGCTGGGCTCTTGCGCGTTCGGCGACCCGTTCGCCGATGGCTGCTGGCCGCATATGGACCTCGAGTAGCGTCCACCCGCCCCCTCTCGGCACGCCAACCGGTCGTGCCGCGCCCTCTTTCCCCCCATATTGAGCCAGCCCACTTCGCCCAGCGCGATCGCTGCGCTTGGGCGGGTTTGCCTGGTGCCGCTGCGATAGGTGTGCGGCCGCATCGATGCCTGTGCCTTCGCTGCGCTTCGTATGCGGCCGGGTTGGCGTCGCGTGGGGGGTGGACGGCTCGACCTCGTATGGGGTGCGTTCGCCGCGCCCCCCACTGGAGTCAGAGTTCAGCCATGGGCGCAGATGGGGGCGGCCGAGCCCGAGCGCCGCGGCTTTGAAATGAAGCTACAGCTCGGGCGGGGATGCGACCAGATCGCTGGTATTGCCGGTCAGGGTCTGTGAGCCGTCGTGCGTGGGGCGCACCATGACGTCGAGCTTGTCGATGCGGCGCACCAGATCATGGCGGCGGTGGGCGACGGCCAGATCGCGCAGGCCGCGGCGCATCAGCTCGGCCTCTGCGTCGTGCAGGTGCACGTCGAACCGCAGGTCTTCGGCCTGCATGAGCACCAGCTCAGCCTCGGTCCATTTGGCTTGTGCGGCGAGCGCCCACGCCGCGCCCAGGCTCGCGTAGAACTCCAGCCCGAACAGGTTGCCCCGGGCGCCGCGGCGCACGTCCTCGAAGATCGAGTGGGCCGCGCCGGGGTCGTCGTCGGTCCAAGCGCACAGGCCCAGTTCAAGGCGGGCCTCGAGGCCAATGACCTCGAGCCCGCTCTTCTGCGCGTCGCTCGCCACCTCTTCGAAGGCCTCGGTGGCCCGACCCAGATCGCCGTCGAGTCGGTCGAGCCGCGCGATCGCCAGCCGCGCCTTGAGGGCGTCAGACTCAAGATCGCCGTCGAGCGCGGCCTCGTAGCCATTCTGATAGGCCGTCTGCGCCAAATCGAGCTCTTCGCGATGCTGGTACAGGCTGCCGAGCAGCAGATAGGTGCTCGAACGGGCCTCGGGCAAATCTGCGCGGCGCGCGAAACGCACCGCCTCCCAGAGCCAGCGTTCGGCCTCGCCGTCGTCATCGGCGCGCAACCGCAACGTGCCCAGCCGACTCGCCGCCCGCGCGCCCATGGCCGACAGATCGTGCCGGGTCGCGACGCCCACCGCCGCGTTCGCGTGCCGATCGGCTTCATCGGGCTGACCGGCGTGCTCGGCCGCCTCGCTGCCCATCAAATGCAGGCGCGCGCGATCGGCTGGTTCGAGCAGATGCGCGGCGTCATCCCACTTGATCAGGCGCCGCGCGAACGACGTCGCGTGCCCCATCAAGCCGCCCGAGTGCAGCTTGCGCAGCCCGTCCTGGCCCAAAGTCAGCGCCTCAGCGCGCTTCTTGGCCGCCCAGAGATGCCGCGCGACCACCTCGACCTCGATGCCGGTGTGATCGATCTCGAGCTGGCCTTGCTTGAGCTCAGCGCAGGCCAGGTTGAGCGCGGGCCAATTGGGCAGCGCCTGGCAGATCACTTTGAACTGCGCGCGCACCAGATCGTGGGAGAAGCGCCACCGCGCCGGCCCCTGTTCACGCACCAGGCCCGCCGCCGCGGCCACCTCGAGCAGGCCCTCAACCTGCTCTACCGAGCCATCGAGTTCGGCATCCGGATCGCCGTCCACACCGCAGAGGTACGCCAAAGGTTGGGTCGTGAAGGAGCGCCCAAGCATGGTCGCCCGCGCCAACGCGCTGCGCAGCCCCGGTGCGTCGGGCCCGGTCGCGCGCTCGATGCGCTGCCGCAAGACCGCCGAGGGATCCGTGGGCGCCGTCGCCAGGCCTTCGCTCTCCAGATACGCCCGCACCGCCTCCAAGGCATACAGCGGGTTGCCCGACGCTTGCAGCGACGCCCCCTCGGCGATACCGGGCGGCAGCGGCGCCAGCGACTCCAACGCGGGGGCCAGCACCTCGGGTGACAGCGGGGTGAGTCGGATGAGGCGCGTCACCGGCAGGCCGCGGAGGGCGCGGCGGGCCGCCTTCACCGTCGAGCGGTCGCTGGGTCGAAGCGTGAGTATGAACAGCAGGTTGAGCGACTCAGTGCGGCGCGCAAGCCGATGAATCAGACGCAGCGCGCGGCCTTCGGGCGACCACTGCACGTCGTCGGCCCAGAGCATGAACGGCTGCGTGCCCGCCAGATCGCGAATCAGCCAGGCCGCCTGTTTGATGCGCGTCTCGCTGTCCATGCTCGCGCTGGGCCAGAGCACATCGATGGCGTTCTGGCGTCGCTGGCTGTCGGGCAACGCCGCCGCGAGCTGGTGGTCGGCGTTGGATCGGCTCGCTGTTGGCGCACCCACGAAGCGCAGCACGGCCTGTCGCAGCCCCCCACCCTCGCGCGTCTGCGGCTCACTGCGCATGAGCAGCGTGCGCATCAAGCCTTCTTCATCGAGCCATTCGCGCAGCCAACCGGCCAGGCGGCTCTTGCCCATGCCCGCTTCGCCCTCGATGAGCACGACCCGCGGACCCTTGCCCGCGAGCACGTCTTCGGCAGCATCTCGCAAGATGCCCTGGGCCTTGCGGCGCCCGACCAGCGGCGGAAGACGCAGATGAAACAAGGCCGGGCCGGTGGCTCCCTTCAACGGCTTGAGCGTCAGATGGTCGGTGAGCGGCTCATCATCCCAGCTGACAACGCGTGGCGCGGCCCCCAGCGGCTCTGGCGCGGGCGGATCTCCCACGGCCTGGTACAACGCGGTGCGCACCTCGGCCACCGAGCGCAGCCGCTGCGTGGGCGACTTGGCAAGCAACCGCTCAACCACGCTGACGAGGCCCGAGGGCGCCTTGACCGCGTCGCGGACTTCGATCTCGGGCAGCGGCGATCGCTGATGATGTGCCAGCAGATGCCGCCCGTGAAACGGCACGTCGCCTGTCAGGATCTCGAAAAGGATAACGCCCAGCGCATACAGGTCCGTCCACGGGCCGATGGCCGCGACATCACCGGACGCCGCTTCGGGGGCGATATAAGCCGGGGTGCCCTCGATGCGCCGCTGCGCCTGGGCGGCATCGGACTCGGCCAGGGCGATGCCGAAGTCGACCAGCTTCACCGCCGACGGCCCCGCCTGATGCGGCAGGATCAAGACGTTGCCGGGCTTGAGATCGCGATGCACGAGTTCGCGCGCGTGCGCATGGCCCAGGCCGGTCAGCAGGCCGTCAAGGAGCGTCCAAAGCTGCGGCCAGGTCCACGAACCGCGGCTGTAGGCGTGCAGGCTCGCGCCAGGCACGTACTCCATCGCCAAGAATGGCGAGCCCTGCGGCGTGCGCCCGAAGTCATGCACTTCGACAACTGAGGGGTGAGACAGGCGGGCCATCGCCCGCACTTCGCGGTTGAACGATCGCTCCGCCGAGCCGCGCCGATCGTTGGCCAGGTTGAGCACCTTGACCGCACAATGCCCTTTGGCGCTCGCGTTATATGCGAGCCACACGATGCCCATCGAGCCCGCGCCGAGCTCGCGAATCGGTTCATAGCCAGTGGGAAAATCGTCGGGCAGCACGTGTCGTCTCGCTTGGTTGCGCGGACGGTAGCACGGCCCCCGACGTGGGTCACAACCCCGGCGCGGATTTGCCCGCGTCGGTCAGCGCGGCGCGCCGTTGCGAGTCGGGAGCTTGGCCTTGCGCGGGGTCGCGCCGCCCGTGCCCGCGTTCAGGCTCGAGCAAACGATCTCGATGGAGGCCGGGGGGGACTGGTTGTAGTCGACCCGGTGGCAGCGGCGGACCCAGCCCGTGGAGCCGGTGTTCGTGCACTGCACGGTGCCGATGTTGCCGCTGCACGTCTGGGTGCAGCCGTTGGCGCTGCTCGGCGAGCAGGCGGAGGCGGTGCCGACAGCGACGAGGCTGGCGAAGGCGAAGGCGATTGCGGTGGTCATACGGTTCATGGTGGCTCCTCATGTTTGAGCATCAGCGCTCATCCATGCATTGGCAGCCCGGGCTCGAGTATTTTCCGCCTGCGGGTCTATTTTTTCGATCGCCCGACAGCCAGCGCGCTACACCCCGCGCTCGGTCAGGCTGCCCTGCGCCTCTACGCCGTCCCCGGAGACGTAGATTTCGCCCCCGCTGCGCACGACGCCCCAAGTGTTGCGCCGCCCGACCGCGGCCCCCAGCGGCTCGATCAGGCTCTCGGGCACGCCGTAGATCCGAAGCGCTTCCACCTGATGGATCGTCTCCCCAGCGAGGCGGCGCGCCACCTCGTCGGGATCGCGATGGGTGTAGATGACCACGCGGTCGGCCCGCTTGCTGGCGCGATGCAGGCGATCGGCGCCGGGCGCGCCGACGTCGATCCACAGCAGCCAGCGACCCGTAGGATCCTTGGCGTACACCGCCGGCTCGTCGGCGTTGCTCACCCCGCGCCCAAAGACCAGGTCCTCAGTGTATTCGAAGAGGTACGCCATCAGCCGCGTGATCATGAACGGCACCGACTCCGACGGATGCTGCGCCACCCGCAGCTCGAGCTGGGTGTAGACGCCCCGATCGACGTCGGAGAGATCGATCGTGAACGTGCGAATCGTCGCTGTGAGGGCCAACCCAGACTCCAAGCCGTTGCCCGATCAGCCTACCACTCGTCTGGTCATGACCGGCGCGGTTGCGTAGCGTGCCTGCATGTGGCGAGCGCTCCCTCTTCTATCCGTGTTCGTCTTGCTGGCCTGCGACGACGAGGCCAGCGACCCAGGCAGCGGCGGTGGTCGCGACGCGGGCCTGCAGACCTGTCGCCTCAACCGCGACTGTCCGCCCGGCCTGTTCTGCGCCGATCGCGTGTGCGACTTTGAGTGCCGCGCGCGGCGAGACTGCGCCGCCGGCGAGATCTGCGAGAGCGGCCAATGCGTCGTCGACGCGCCGCCGCTCA
>JBNMOZ010000371.1:0-6271 GCA_051276005.1 Bradymonadia bacterium
GAGTGCAGTTATGGCTGCACCGCTCGGAGGGAGCGAGGACACGCCGTGAGCCCGGCGAACACGGCCCGCAGTGAGTGGAGAGCGCCGGCCGAAGGCCGGGCCACCTTGAAGAAAAGTGCATACCGGAGGCCCGACAAGGGCCGTAGGGTACCTACATCAGCTCGCCAGGGTGCAGGCGCTGCTGACCTCTGGGATTGGACCATACGCTGTAAGGTTTGATGGGAGGCGATCCAATTGGGACGTGTCAGCAGTGATCCTGCGCGTTGATGACCGCCTTGTTCGAAGTGGTTTTGCGGTCCAATAACCGCCTTGTTCGAAGTGGCTTTGCGGTCCAATGACCGAGGTCGTTGGGGCGATCCCGCGCCCTCGCTGAAGGCCCCAATCGGAGCGGCCGGGCGCTCAACTGATCGGCGTCATCGAAGCGGTCCAGCGCCTTGCTGGAACGCCCCAATCGAAGCGGTCCGGCGGCTTACTGAAACGCCCCAATCGAAGCGGCTGGGCGCGGCGCCGCGATGGACCGCCTTCGTTGCATCCTTACAGCGTACGATCGAATGGCAGAGGCCAGTTGCGCCCGCGCCCTGGCGAGCTGATGTAGGTACCCTGCGGCCCTCGTCGGGCCTTCGGTATGCACTTTTCTTCAAGGTGGCCCGGCCTTCGGCCGGCGGCGCTACACTCACTGCGGTCCTCGGCCTCGGAGGCCTGCGGTTCCTCGCTCGCTCCGGCCGGTGTAGCCGAGGCTACACGCTCACCTTGAAAAAAGTGCTGTCGCCATTCGGCGACCGCTTTGCCGATCGCTTCGACACGCCTGGGACGGCTTCGACGGCTTCGGCTGGCCTGGTACGGCCGTTAAGGCGCTGGCGCGGTTTCGGTTTGTGCGGTCAGGGATTTGGAGGCGCGACATCGAGGTTTGTGGCCGCCTGATTGCGATTACAGACCTGTCTGAACACTCGTCTGACACACCAAACGAGATTGGCTATCGCTGGAGGCCGATGAGCGCCTGCAGAAGTGCGTCCGGGATCAGGTTTGGCACCTCGCGGAGGACCCGGCTGGCGATGAAGTCCATGAGTTTGCGCTCAGGATCGGGATCCCGTTTAGTGATTGAGCCCAAACCCGGAATCGAGTTGCAAATTCGGTTCGCGATGTCATGGCCACGACCCATGAGAAAGCACTCTGGAAGTTCAACCGAAAGACCGCCAACGTATTGCACGCGCTGCCTGGTCGTCACGCCTTCGGGGCCCTCCGCTCCGCTTACCAGAGGTCGCGGGGGGGCGCAGTCTACAGCTGCCCACGCACGCTCAACTGGAGCACCGTGCCGAACATCTCAGAGAACTCATCATCGAGCGGGAAGGTCAGCGCGATGCCGGGTTGAATGCCGCTGAAGTCGCCACGGACGCCGGCGCTGACGGTATGGAGCATGGCGTCGTCGCCGCTCTCGTCGGGGTTGATCAGGTTCACCAACTCGATCCCGATGGTCGCGGGTCCGGCCAGCGCACCGATCGCGGCGTTGACTCGAAGGAACGAATCCATGTCTTCGCCCAACTCTCCAAAGAGGCCCACATCGAGCCCGACGTCGAGGCGGTACACAAGCACGCCAGTCCTGCCATGCGCGCTCGCGGCCAGCCGCAGCACCCCCGCCTCGGGCAGCAGGAGAACCAAATCTGTCAAGCGGGCGGGCGCCACGAGCAGGGTGGCGACTGCCTCCTCTGCGCTTCCGCTGCGAGGCACAGTGAGGCCGAGCCGAAAGGTCGCAGCGCTCGTCGACGACAGCGCGCGTGTGTACGCACCGCCGAGCTCGACGCCGAGCACGGTGCTTATAGAATCGGTTTCGCGCGCAAAGTCGGCGGTCGCCGAGCCGCTCGCGAAGGAGAGATAGCCGCTCCATCGATCGCCGGTTTGCGCCGACGCGTATTCGATGAAGCCGCGCAGCAGCTGCGAGCTGATGTCGTCAGTTTCGTCGAATGTCATGTATGCAAAGCCGACTTCAGCACTCGTTGTGCCGGTGGCTTGGTCGACGGTGAAGAACTGCGCGCTGGCGACGTGCGGCAGGCATAGGAGGAGAAGAATCGAAGAGAGACGCAACACAGTAAGCCCTTTGTCGTGTGACTGACGCCACATAATGATGAGAGAGAGATCAGCCCGATCATCACCCATGTGTAGAAACCGCAGACAGGCTGCGATCTTCCAGAGAAATATGATCGCCAATGGCTGCGCGACCCTTCATCGAAGTCTGGCGTGGGTGTGCCCCGCAAGCGGTGAGGATCAGGATGAAAGACAATCCAAGTACGCGCATTATGACCTCCTGGGCGGGAGACGTAGCAATGCGCGTGCCGGTGCGCCTCGTCTGGGGGCTGGTGGCGCTGGCCTGCGTGGGGTGGGTCGTATTCGGAGGCTGGTGGGCGTTCGAGCGGCCCGCGCTGCGTATGCAGGCGTTCTGCGCAGACATCAAGCCGGGGACGCCGCTGGCCGAGGCCAACGACAGGTCAGTCGCTGAGGCGTGTCAAACGGACAGTTGGGGCACCGATACGCCGTCTTGTCATGTCGCGCACGCCGGAGGCTGGTTTGAAGGCGCGACGGACCACTTCGCGTGAGCTCCCTGGCTCACCGCCCCGGCACCACGATCACGCGCTCCGCCTCGACCCGCGTAAACCCCAGCGTGAGCCGCTCCACCCCGATCGACACGTTGAGTGTATTGATCTGCATCGGCGACACATCGAAGAGCAACGCGTTACGAATCCGCACCTGCGTGCCCGGCTTCACCGTCGCCTCCAGATACACCCACGTGCCACCCGGCTTAACCTCAGCGCCGATCCACTTCGGCGCGGATCCATCAACGCGGAAGTCCGCCAGCACCCACGCTTCGAGCGCCTTGAGATCGACATTGACCGTCTTCAGCTTCGTTTGCACATCATGCGTTGGCAGCCGGATCGCGATCTCGAACACACCCCGCGCGGGCCGCCAATGGACCTCACCGAAGCTCGCGGCGATGGGGTGGGCCAGCGCCATGCCGGTCCAACAAACCAGCGCCAGCGCGATGACGCGGATCATCGAGCGCCGCCACCTGGGGCCTTGGACACAGGTGCCTTGGCGGCGGCCTTGGGCGCAGTCGACCTGGGCGCCGAGACGGGCGCCTTCGCGGGCGTCTTGGCCTTCGCGGGCGTCTTGGCCTTCGCGGGCGTCTTGGCCTTCGCGGGCGTCTTGGCCTTCGCGGGCGTCTTGGCCTTCGCGGGCGTCTTGGCCTTCGCGTCGCTCTTCTTCGCGTCCTCAGCCTTCTTGGTCTTCGCTTCGGCCGCGTCCTTCTGAGCCTTCATCGCGTTGGGCGTCAGGGTGCGCTTGTAGAGCTGGAACTGCGTCGCCTTGGGCTTGAGGGGCCACTGGTTGTTGCTCTCGTCAGCGTCGGCCGTCTCGAAGAACGGATCGATCTCTACCTTGACCAGCTCATGCGTGCCCACGACCAGCTTAGACACCTTCTCTGCGTCGCGCTGCCAGATCTGGGCGGGCAGGCGCCGCACTTCGCGATCGCCGTTGCTCCAAGTCAGCCGCAGGATGATCGGCATCACGACGCCGCCTTCGTTCTCGAAGTCGAGCACATAGAAGCGCCGCTGGGTCTGCAGCAGGGTCTTCTGATCTTCGCTGAGGCCTTCGAGCATCTTCTTGAACGACTCTCGGTCTTTGTCGGTGACGTCGAGGTCGTCGTGGTCGTTGTAGAAGTCCTTAAGCTCGGGGAACCGGTTCACGCGCAGCGGCATGCCGGCCTTGATGGCGGCCTTGGTGCGCATCTGAGTGATCGAGACGATATCTTCGTCGCGTTTCTTCTTCTTCTTGGCCTTGGTGATGTCGGGGTTCTTGGTGTCGAGCTCGAACTCGCGGATGCCCGTCAGCGCGATGTCGACGTGCTCGGTGCCGTAGAACCAGCCGCGCCAGAACCAGTCCAAGTCTACGCTGGAGGCGTCCTCCATGGTGCGGAAGAAGTCAGCCGGCTCGGGGTGCTTGAAGCGCCAGCGGTTGGCGTAGGTCTTAAACGCGAAGTCGAACAATTCGCGCCCCATGACGGTCTCGCGCAGAATGTTGAGCGCCGTCGCGGGCAGGCCGTAGGCGTTGTTGCCGAACTGCTCGATGGACTCGCTGTTGGTCATGATCGGCACCCGCGAGGTCGACTGCATGTAGCCGACGACCTTCTTGGGGTGGCCGCGCCATGACGGGTAGTCGGCTTCCCACTCCTGCTCGGCGACGAACTGCAGGAACGAGTTGAGGCCCTCGTCCATCCAGGTCCACTGGCGCTCGTCGCTGTTGACGATCATCGGGAACCAGTTGTGGCCGACCTCGTGGATGACCACCGAGATCAGGCCGTACTTGCTGAGCCGCCAGCTCTTGGTCTTGCCGGCGACGTCGTAATAGGTGCCGTCGAAGTCGGCGCGGGGCCCGTTGAAGCTGATCATCGGGTATTCCATGCCCCCGATGGGGCCGTTGACCGAGATGGCGGCCGGGTAGGGGTAGGCGAAGGTCATGCGCCCGTAGACCTCGACGGTGTGGGCGACGGCCTGGGTGCTGTAGCGGGCCCACAGCGGCTCGGCCTGCGGCGGGTAGAGCGACTGGCACATCACGATGTCGTCGTCGTCGTCGCTGTTGGGCTTCGACTTCACGCCCCAGGCGTCCCACAGGAAGGTGCGCGAGCTGGCGAAGGCCACGTCGCGCACGTTCTTGGCCTTGAACTTCCAGGTGCGGCGGGCGCTGGTCTTCTTGCCCTTGAGCATCTCCTCGGCCTCGGGGCGGGTGATGATCATGACCGGCTTGGGCGCCGTGCGCGCCCGCTTCCAGCGCGCTCGCTGGGTCTTGGTGAGCACTTTGTCGGGGTTCGATAGGACGCCCGTCGCCGAGACGACATGATCGGCCGGCACGGTGAGCGTCATCTCGTAGTCGCCCAGCTCGAGGGTGAACTCGCCGCGACCCACGAACTGCTGGTTCTGCCAGCCCTCGTAGTCGGTGTAGGCCGCCATGCGCGGGTACCACTGGGCGATCGTGAAGATGCGCTCGCCAATCTTCTTCTCGTCTTTGTCGCGCAGCTCTTCATAGCCGCCGCGCGACCAGATCACGTCGGCGTTGACGATGTTGTTGCGCCAGCTGATGTCGAACTCGACGCTGCGGCCGGGCTTGAGGCGATCGGGCAAGTCGATGCGCATCATCGTGCCGACGACGGTGTGGGTGAGCGCCCTGCCGCGCAGGGTCACCGACTTGAGATCGAAGCCGCCTTTGAAGCCCTCCATCTCGAGCAGGTTGGCGAGCAGCTCGTAGGGGAACTTCGAGAAGCTCGGCGCCGTGCGGCTCAGCCAGTTGAGGCTGTCGAGGCGGAACTTGTTCTGGTCGAGCTGCAACCACAGATAGTCGAGGGTGTGCGGCGAGTTGTTCTGGTAGTCGATGCGCACGCTGCCGACTATGTACGGCACCTCGGTGTCGAACAGCTCGGCCTTGATCTCGTAGTCGGCGCGCTGCTGCCAATACTGCGGGCCGGGCGCGCCCGAGGCGAGCCGCACCTCGGTGGGGGTGGGCAGCTCGCCGCGCAGCTGATTGAACTTCTTGGCACCAGAGCCGGGCTTAGCGAGCGTCGGGGACGCAGCGAGGGCGATGGCGAGCAGGGCGAAAGCGGGTAGACATGTCAAACGCATGCCGGGGTTTTATCAGGTCATTCGCTTCAAGGTTGTCGAAATCCGCTGGGCTCCGACTTCGAAACGGCGCACCCTGTCCGAAACTCGGAGGATCCATGACCGACTTCGGCCACTTCTCACCCGCATTGTTCGACTTCCTCGGCGCGCTGTCGCTTAACAACAACCGCGACTGGTTCAACGCCAACAAGCAGCGCTACGAAGACTCGGTGCGCGAGCCGGCGCGGGCTCTCGTGCGGGCGATGGGCGATCGACTGGACTCGATCTCGGAGCACTTCGTGGCCGACGATCGCAAGATGGGCGGCTCGTTGATGCGCATCTATCGCGATACGCGGTTTGGCAAAGACAAGACGCCGTACAAGACGAACGTGGGCATCCAGTTTCGCCACGCGGCCGGCAAGGACGTGCACGCGCCGGGCTTCTATCTGCACATCAGCCTCGACGAGATCTTCTTGGGGGGCGGCATGTGGCGGCCCGCGAAGGAGCCGCTCAAGCAGATCCGTGATCGCATCGCCGATCATCCCGACACCTGGCAGGCGGTGTTGGACAGTGACGGCTTCAAAGACGGCTGGCGCCTGGGCGGCGAGGCTCTGAGCCGCGGGCCGCGGGGCTTC
>JBNMOZ010000372.1:0-6264 GCA_051276005.1 Bradymonadia bacterium
GCACCGAATGGTCAGGGACAGTACCGCGTCGTGGGGTTGTCAGACGAGCACCTGTTCAGAGAACCGCTGACCCGGGCGCGGCGGGGCTGGCATCGACGCGGCTTTGATCCGAATCAGGCGCCGCATCGAATACAATCTGTGGGCTCGCCAACTCCCCCGCGCATCCCGCGAAACCGGCCGATTCGAGCACCCAGATGAATCGCGACATACTGCGCCCTTCCCCAGCCCTGGTGCCGGTACAATAACCGGCCGGACTCGAAAGCACAGGACTCCATGCCCAAGACCCAGACCCTCGAACGCCGCCTCGCTCTGCCCGTCTCGGTCCAAGCCGCCTGGGATTGGCATATGCGGCCCGACGCCTTCCTCGACCTCAAGCCGCCGTGGCAGGCGCTCACGATGGTGCATGACGACGGCGCCGTCGCGAACGGCTCTACCGTGATCTTCAAGGTGCACCTGCTTGGCCCCATCAAGAAGATCTGGGAGGCGGTGCACGAGAACGTCGACCCGCCCAACGGCTTTCGCGACCGACAAGTGCGGGGCCCCTTCGCGCTCTGGGTGCACGACCACCTGTTCGAAGCCACCGACGACGGCTGCGTGCTGATCGATCGCATCGAGTACGCCCTGCCCATGGGCGCGTTGGGTCGCCTCGTGGCGGGCGGCGCCATCCGCAAGGATCTCGAGCGCATGTTCGATCACCGGCACCGCGTCACCGCCGAGGCGCTGACCGCATGAATGACGTCCCGCAGCAGACTCCATCGCAGCAGAATGCATCACCGGAGACCCCGCCCCTGCAGCAGGCGCCGGCCCGCTGGACGCGGATAATCCACGAGGGTCGACCGGTGGGCTATTGCCGCACCATCGGCCAGACCGTGATGTACTCCGTCGATGGCTACAGCTGGTCGGGGACCGCCATCGAGCACGATCTGCAGGTGTCTGATACCCGGCTGCGCGACGTCAAACGTGGCCGCGTCTTTCACGGCGACGTGGTGCGCATGGCGCTCTCGAAGTCGCAGCGCACGCTGGTCGAGGTGGTGGTGCTTGAGCACCCCAAGCACGGCACGCTGATCTGGCAGCCCAAGCTCGACCGGCTGCTCGACCTCGACACGCTCTGGCCCCCGCCCTTGCGGCCGACGCCGCTGCATATCGTCGCCCATGTGAGCGAGCGCCCGACCGAAGATGATCAAGTCGAAGAGGTGCTCGCGCGCTGGCGACCCATCGATCCCAACGCGACGCTCAGCTCGACCCGACTCGCGGCCAGCAGCGTTCTGGGCAGCGTGGCGGCGACGGGCCTTCAGGTTGCGATCGTTGGAACAGTGGGCCCGGTGGCCACCTGGATGGGCATGCTCGCCGGCGCGTTCTTCTACTTCTGGCGCAGCCGAGACGTGCGCCCGAGCCGCGCGGTCATGCTCGGCACGGCGGCCTGGGGCGCGTTCAAAGCAGGCGCGATTTGCGCGGCGCTCTTTGGCATCGCGGTCGCGGCGGGCTGGCTCAGCGTGAAGAACACCCCCGCGACGCTCTTCGTGCTGGGCATCGCGAGCACCTTCGGGGCGGGCGTCGCGCATGTGCTGGCGGGAGACTTGATCGTCTGGCGCGGTGGTGGCTACGGCGGAGAGTAGCGACGGCTGCCGCGCGCTCAGCCCGCGATGATGGGCAGCCGGTCACCCATGACCTGCCATGCCTGCGCGTAGTGCTGTCGCGACGACTCGCTGGTGTAGACGACGCCGTAGCCACCCGGCCGCTCGCCCGCGTAGTCGGCGGTCAAATCGCGGCTGTACTGGGCGTATTCGGCGGTCTGCACGCCCATCGCGCCCAGCGCCGTGCCCAGCCACTGGTTGTAGTACAGCCCGGGCCGGGTCTGCTCGTCCTGGGCGCCGCCGCCCTCGCCCACATCCCAGCCGATATCGGCGTTGCGATAGTCGACGTACCGCCCGGTCTGCATCGCGCCCCCCGCGCCGCCGGCGGTGACCAACGGGATGCCGTAGGAGTCGTGGGTGATGAGCCCCGACTCTTGGGTCCAGGCGATCAGGCTGTTGTCGAGCAGCGTGCCGTCGCCCTCATCGACCGCGTCGAGCTTGCGCGCCAGATCGAGGAACACATGCTCGAAGCAGCGCTGATGGGACTGCACCAACGTGCTCTGCTGATCGGGCAGGTGCCCTTGATGCGCGATGTCTTGATGCCAGTCACCGGCGAAGTCCGAGAAGGTCGAGTAGGCCCCGAGCACGCCAACGCGGCTGACCCCACAGGCCAGCGCGGCCACGATGATGTCGACATGCGCGCGCCAGAAGTCGAGTTGGCTCTGCGCGTCACCCCGCAGCGAGATGCCGGCGCGCCAATTGGGCTCAGGCCCGTCGCATTGCACGTCGATGCGCAGCCGACGCTCAAGCTCGGAGAGTCGATCCATATGCTCGGTCAGCCGGCGCCGATCGGCCACGCTGATGCGCGGGTTGCTCTGCATCAGGCGGCGATAGCTCGCGTTGACCCGATCGACCACCAGCGGGCTCGGCGTGCGCGTGTCGGCGCCCGGTCGAAACAGCCGATTGAAGAGCGGCAGCGGATCGTGCTCGGGCGCCATGGGCTGCACCCGGCCAGAGCGATCCGACGGGCGTGACCAGTTCCATGACAGGCCGCGCTGCCCCACGATGATGCTGCGCAGGCGGTTGGTCGACAGGTCGTCATAGAAGCCCGGCGACCAGGCCATGACCTGGTCGATCGTCGGCCGCGCCCAGCTTTGCACGAACGCGCCTTCAGCGCCGTTGCCGTCATTGTCGGCGAAGTTGCCCAGGTGTCCGCCGCGGTGATGCGCCAAATAGTACGGCACATCGAGGCCGCGCAGCACGTTGATCTTGTTCAGCAATCCGTCATCGAGTGTCTGCGCTGAGAGCACCGGCGACAGCCGCGCGATGCCGTCGCGCACCGCCCGCAAGCGACCGTGGCGAATCGTATGACCCGCGAACGCGGTCTGCTCGGTCAGCAGCGCATCGGACGGATACATATGGCGGCCCCAGATGCCCCCGTGCGGCGTGGTGAGGGCCACAAAGCGGCGCGGCGGGCGCGCCTGAGCATGGGCCAGCGACGGCATGAACGGCACGGCCAGGGCGAAGCCACCCAAGCCCCGCAAGAACTGGCGGCGGGTCTGGTTGTTCACAAGAACACTCACTCTGCGGCCTCCCCGTCTACGCATGTGCGGCGCTGCCGGAACGCGTCGGTCTGGGCGATGGCGATCAGCACCGCATCAAGCGGCGCCTCGGCCGTCAGCCGCGCTGTCAGATCTGCGATCAAGGCTGCATCAGCCTCGTACTCGGGTCGCCCGAAGGTGAAGCGGAAGTACTGCTGGGCGAAGCACGCGTGGGCGCGCCCGCTGTCGATAATTTGAACGCTGACGTCACGCGCGTCGGCGGCTGGCGTGTCGTCGCCGATGATGATCTGCGGCACGGTCGCCGTATTGATCGGGCGGGCCCCGATGCGGGCACCGCGATCGTTGAACAAGGGCTGATCGGCGCGCAGTCGACCCAGGGCGTCGAAGTTCTCCGTCGCGAAGCCCAGCGGGTTGATATAGGCCTGATGGCAGCCAATGCAGGCGGTGCCGGGCTGCTCGGTGAGCGTCTCGACCACCTCGCGGCTGCTCGCGTTCTCGGTCAGTTCGGGTTCGCGCACCATCACATCGGGCGGCGGCGGCGGCACCTCATCACAGAGAATCGCCTCGCGCAGGCGCACGCCCTTGAAGATGGGGCGCGTGTTCGCCGAGCCCGACAAGAGCAGCGCCACGCGGGTGAGCAACCCGGCGCGCTCGGGCTCGGGCAGAGGCGCCGGCATCGACGCACCATCCCAAACCGGCGCGCCATAAAAGCGCGCCAGCCCGGCATGTCGGGCGACGTTGACGTTGCTGCTGAAGAACGCCTCGAAGCTGGCCGGCGACGTCTGCGCGAAGTGCACGCCCACGTCGATCAGCTCGGCGATCGCGGCGCCGCGTAGATCGCGGTCGACCACGCCCTCGCCGCCTGCGAACGCGTCGAACACCGGCGTGCCGGCGAGCCGCGTGGGCTCGGGCAGCTCGTCGGTGCGCAGCCACTCCGCGAAGAAGCTGCTCAGCGACCGGCGCAGCTTGGGATCGCGGTACAGGCGCTCGATCTGCGCAGCGAATCCGTCGGGGGTCATCAGGCTGCCATCGGCGGCGGCGTCGAGCAGGGCGGCGTCGGGCATCGACTGCCAGAAGTGAAACGACAACCGGCTGGCCAGCTCCCAGGCGTCGAGCGCGACGATGCCGCGGGCCTCGTCGACGACCTCAGCACCAAGCTCCAGCTCAGCACCAAACTCCACTTGGTAGACGAAGCGGGGGTTGCTGAGCAGGGTCGCAAACAGCGCCCGCATGCCCACGCGTTGTGACCAACGCCAGGCCTGGTCTTCATCGGGCGGATCGCCCGCCGCGTCGGCCGCCAGGCGATAGGTCTCGATATAGAATTCGACGTCTTCGTCGGTCAGCGGGCGCCGATGCACCATGCGACCGAAGCTGCGCAGCATGCTGGGCAAACACTCCGCCTGGGCGTCGATGTCGCAGCCGCCCGTCAGCCGATCGGTGAACCAAGGCTGCCCCAGCTCATGCCCGACCCGCGTCGCGATTTGGGTGAGCACCTCGACATGCGCGTCGTACACGACCTGATCGACCCGCCGAAAGCCGCCGCGGTGCTCGCCCGGCGCGCCGACCGGCACGTCGGTGGGGATGCGCGCCCCTTCGTCGTCGAGGATCCACGAGAAGTGCTCGCCGGGCGCCGCGTCGCCCACGCTCATCGCCAACAGATCCGTCAGCGTGTGGATGTACTGCGCGCGGGTGAGACGTCGCATCGGCTGGCCCGGTGCTGCGCAGCTGGGATCAGGCTCAACGCCGCCGCCCATGCCCCCCGCGCCACCGCCCATGCCCCCCGCGCCACCGCCCATGCCCCCCGTCGTTGCGCCGTCATCGACGACGCTCTGATCGAGCAGGCCCAGATCGAGTCGGCCCAGATCGGTGGCGATAGCGCCGTCGGCAGCGCCGCGATCCGGTGCGTCAATTTGGGGTGCGGTTGATGTATCAGGTGCGCTGCAGCCGAGGCAGAGCGCGAGCCAGGCAAGAGAGGGTCTCATTCGCATGGCATCAACATAGCGCGATCAGCGCCGCGGCATCGCCAGTGCTTCGTCGATCATGACCTGATGCTGCGCCGGATCGGCCCAGCGTGCCTGCGCGTCGGGGCTCAAACGATCGATCGGATCGAAGTAGAAGAAGTTCTGGCCCGGCTTGACCGACGGCGCGGTCCACACCGAGATGCCGGTCTCGCGGTTGTAGGCCTCATAGCTGAACGCCCCGCGCTTGCCACCACCACCGGGCGCGTCGACCACGAACAGCGGCGTGTTGAAGCCCGCCGTCATGCCCCGCACCGACTTCTGCAGGTCGAGCCCACATTGCACGGTCGTGCGCATGTCTTCGGCGCCCTGCACGAGGTCGTGCTGGTAGACGTAGTAGGGGTGCGCGTTGATGTAGGACAGGCGCTTGACCAGGGTGCCCATGGTCTCGAGCGTGTCGTTGACGCCGCGGATCAGCACCGCCTGGTTGCGCACGATGACGCCCTCGGCGAACAGGCGATCCACCGCTTGCTTGCTGTAGGCCGTGATCTCGTTGGCGTGGTTGAAGTGGGTGTGAAACGCCACCTCCTTGCCCTCGCGCTGCCCACGCTTGACCACGCCCACCAGCGCGTCGAACCACGCGTGATCCGTCAGCACCTTCTGCGGCATGACCGCCAGGCCCTTGGACGCGAAGCGGATGCGGCGAACGTTGGGGATGTCCAACAGGCGGTTGCCAATCTCGGCGATCCAGTCGGCGCGCAGGTTGTACGCGTCGCCGCCCGAGATGACGATGTCCTCCAACTCAGGCCGGCTGGCGATGTACTCGAACGCCTTCTCCCAGCGATCCTTCTTGGGCTTCAGCGAGATCTTCTCGACCTGATCGGTGTTGAGCCCCACCGCGTAACTGCGGGTGCAGAAACGGCAATACACCGGGCACGTGTCGATGACGAGGAACAACGCCTTGTCGACATAGCGATGTGTCAGACCCGAAACCGGCGCGTCGGCCTGCTCACCCAGCGAGTCGAGACCCAGCTTGGGATGGTCGGGCATGAACTTGCTGCCGAGCGGCAAGAACTGAATGCGCAGCGGATCGTTCTCGGGATCGGTCCAGTCGATGAGGCTGAGCAAGTACGGGCTGATGCGCACGGCCATCGGCGCCTGGGCGAAGCC
>JBNMOZ010000373.1:0-6253 GCA_051276005.1 Bradymonadia bacterium
GCCGGGGTGGCCACTTCGAGCAGGTCGAACTCCAAGCTGAACCCACCCCGCGGCAGGGCGGCCGCCCCCGGGTCGTACTTGAAGGTGTTGAAGTATCCCCAGGCCGGCGCGCGCGGTCGCAGGACGACGGGCAGGGCGCCTTCGAGTTGGCGGAAGCCCTCGAGGCGTTCGGCGGCGCGGGCGCGCACGGGCTGTGGCGGCGGCGGCTTGTCGAGGGGCAGCGCGGCGAACCAGCCCACCCCCGGATCGGCCAGCGCCACGCCCCCAAACATTTGGGGACGCGCGATGCTGCGGGGCACGCTGCCGTCGCCCAGCAGCACGATCCCGTCGATGCCGGCAGCCGTGCAATCGGCCGCGCGGATGATGAGGCCGTCGTTGCCCGGCGGGGTGAGCACGTCGGCGTCGAGGGCGTACCACCCGGCGGTCAGCACCTCGCGCTCGAGCACGATGTTGAGTGAGGCCATGCTGCCGGCGTTGACGGTGATGCCGCGATCGGCGCGGGCGTGGTTGGGCCCCGCGTCAACCTGGACGCGATAGCGGCCTGCAGGCAGCGGGATCATGCCCGATCCGGTCAGGCTGACCGCCGCTTGGCCGGCGCGGATGACGCCCTGCATCTCGGTGAGCCACACGGGCTGGTTGTTGGCGTCGAGGATCGTCAGGCGCGACGGCAGCGGCTCGCCCGCGCTGCGCACGGTGAAGGTCACCCCACTGGGGGGCCCCAGCTTTATCGGCACGGCCGCGCTCGTGTCGCCCGAGACATAGAAGGGCTGCGTCATCACGGGCGCGCGACCGGCGGCGCGGGCGCGCAGCACCATGCGACCGGGGCGGGTGGCCAGGGCGTAGCGACCGTCGGCATCGGCCGTACCCCGCATCACCGGGGCGAGGGTGCTGTCGAGCAGCTCGACCTCGGCGCCGGGCACGTTCACGGTGCCCGAGACCATGCCCGCGACCGCCTTGCGGCTGCGATACAGTCTCGCGACGGCGGTCGACTCGCCCCCGACGCCTGGATAAATTCGCAGCTCGCTGCTGGCGCGCTGCTTGGGGCGCAGCTGCACGGGGGTGGGCAGCAGGATCGACCAGCCCAGGCCGTGCACGCCCGACAGGCGCCCGATGGGCAGCATCAAGACCAGGCTCGCGACCGGGCCCGAGGCGCCGATCCACTCGCTGGATGAACGCGTGGGGCCGGGACGCCGACCGGGAATGAAGGGCTGAAGACCGCCCCACTCGGCCAGGAAGCCGAAGTGAAAGTCGGGCACGTAGTTGTTGCTGTTATTGGCCACCGTCGCGCGCACCCGCAGCATGTTGCCGTCGGGATCGAGCATCACGTCCTGCGCGAAGACGATCTTGGGTTCGATCGGGTCATGGCCCTCGAGGTGCACGACCGAGGGCCCGCCCATCGAGCCGTCCTGCTGCACGACCACCGACGTGATCACCGGCGCGCGCTGCCCGGCCGCGTCGAAGACCGGGATGAGCGCCCCCAGCCGTGCGTTGGCCCGCATGTTCGCCACCGCGACGTGCAGGATAGCGCCGCCGCTGCCCGAGGGCCCCAGTCGATGCTTGGGGCCCGCGATGAGGGCGTGCACGCGATCGTTGCTCACCCAGATGTCGCCGGGTCGGGCGCCCAGGCCCCAGCGCAGCGCCTCATCGCCCTCGAGGATGACCCGCGCGAGCGACAGCGGTCCCTTGGGGCGAGCGCGCACGGGGGCAGTGGTCGTGGGCGCGGCCGACGCGGGGGCGGCGGGCGTCGGGGCGGACGGGCCGCCACAGGCGCAGAGCGAGAGGGCGAACAGCGAGACGGCAAACGGGGGGAAGCGGCGCATGCCGGCATCCTACGCGCTCGCGGCGTGAAGTCCAGGCGAGGCCCCGGCCGGTTGCCCCGGGCGGCGATTCATGCTAGCCCATCGCCTGCTGCGAAGCCGTCCAAACCCGTCCAGAACAGTCAGGGAGCCGCCATGTCGGGCCATAATAAATGGAGCACGATCAAGCATAAGAAGGGCAAGACCGATGGCATCCGCGCCAAGCTCTTTACCCGCTTGATTCGTGAAATCGTCGTCGCCTCCCGCGAGGGTGGCTCCGATCCTGATGGCAACCCGCGCCTGCGCGCCGCGATCAATACCGGTCGCGGTGCGAACATGCCCAAAGACAAGATCGAGCGCGCCATCTTGCGCGGCGCGGGTGAGCTCGACGGCGAAGACTACGTCGAGTCGACCTACGAGGGCTACGGCCCCGGCGGGGTGGCGTTCATGGTCGAGACCATGTCCGATAACAAGAACCGGACGGTCTCTGAGGTGCGGCACGCCTTCAACAAGAACGGCGGCAACATGGGCACCGATGGCTCGGTGGCCTGGATGTTCGAGAGCAAGGGCCTGATCGAGATCTCGCCCCGCATCGACTTTGACACGCTCTTCGACGCGGCAGCCGAGGCGGGTGCAGAGGACGTGGAGCGCGGCGAGATCGATCCCGACGATGCTCAGGACGACAGCCCGCACTGCGTGTACTGCGACTTCGTCGATCTCAACGTTGTCTCCACCGCGTTGAGCGCCCAGTACGAGCTGCTCTCGGCCAAGCCCACGCGCATCACGACGACCCCGATGGCCATCGCTGGCCAGGTCGTCGAGCAGACGCTGCGCATGTACGAGGCCCTCGATGGGCTCGACGACGTGCAGGTTGTCTTTATGACGGCCGAGATCTCCGACGAAGAGATGGAAGCGTTCCACGCGTGAGCGCCGGCCCGCATCGCGCGCGCCAGCGTCGATCACAGCCCTGTCGAGCCCGCCGGTGATCGTCATCGGCATCGATCCCGGCAGCCACCGCTGCGGTTGGGGGCTGGTGACCATCGACGGCAGCCGAATCACCCACGTCGACAACGGGGTCATCGTCGCCAAGGGCAACGCGCCATTGGCCGCCCGCCTGCACGCCATCTTCACCCAACTCGAAGCCGTCATCGCGCGGCATACGCCCGCCGCGGCGGCGATCGAGCAGGTCTTCGTGGGGCACGGCAACGCGCGCTCGGCGCTGGTCTTGGGGCAGGCGCGCGGCGTCGCCTTGCTGGCGCTGTCTCGCGGGGGCCTGGCGCCCGAATCGTACACCGCGCAGCAGGTCAAGAAGGCCGCGTCAGGCAGCGGTCGCGCCGATAAAGATCAAGTACAACAGATGGTTGCGATGCGCCTGGGTTTGCCCGAGGTGCCACAAGAGGACGCGGCCGACGCCGTCGCCGTGGCGCTCTGTCATGCTCAGCATCTGGCCCTGGGCGTGCCCCGGCCGCCCGCGAAGGCGCGCAAGCGTGGCGGCCGCGCCGGGCTGACCGCGTGGGCAGAATCGCAGTCGTCGAAACCCAAATCATGACGACGACAGTATGACCACCAGAGCATGACCACGCGGCCATGACCACGAAGGGGACAGCATGATCGCCCGCCTCATCGGCACGCTCGCCGAGAAGTCACCGGCCGAGTGCATCGTCGACGTCAACGGCGTCGGCTACGCGGTCTTCGTGCCGCTCAGTGTGCTCGACCGCATGCCGCCCACGGGCGAGACGTGCACCCTGGTCATCCACACCCATGTGCGCGAGGACCAGCTGGTGCTCTTCGGGTTCAGCGACGTCGACGAGCGCGCGCTGTTTCGCATGCTGATCGGCATCAGCGGCGTCGGCCCCAAGATCGCGCTGGCCTGCTTGGGCGGGCTCGACGCGGCGCGCATCACCAGCGCCATCATCCAAGAGGACGCCAAGGTGCTCAGCAGCGTGCCGGGCATCGGCAAGCGCACGGCCGAGCGGATCATCCTCGAGCTCAAAGAGAAGGTTACGACCCTCAACCCGGGCGTGCCGATGGTGCCCAACGCGCCGCCGGGCATGGACGATTTGCGCAGCGCGCTCAAGAACCTGGGCTACAAAGAGAAGGACGTCGACAGCCTCATGACCGGGTTGGCCGATCAGAGCGACAAGAGCTTCGAAGCCCTGCTGCGCGAGGCCCTCAAGCGACTCAACACGTGAGCCCGCGAGCACCTTGGCGCTGGACGCGCGTCCGGCGCACCTCTGCGTGCATCTGGCCGCCGACGCTGGCGACTATTACGGCCGGGTCACGGGTGAGCGCGTCTGCGCCGACCGGGACCCGAGCCACTGCCACCCCGACGCCCAGCGCTTCATCACGCTGACCGAGGCGGGCGTGCGCCTACCGCGACTGGTTGACTGACATGCTGACCGCCCATTTCATCGCGACGCTCTATATGACGGGCCTCATTTGGTTCGTGCAGCTGGTGCATTACCCGCTGTTCGCCGAGGTGGGCGAAGACGCGTTCGTGGCCTACGAGGCGGCGCACACCCAGCGCACGTCCATCGCGGTCATGGGCGCCATGCTGGTCGAGCTGGGCACGGCGATCGGCCTGGTCTGGATGCGGCCCGCCCTCATCTCGGCCGCCGAAGCGTGGATCGGGCTCGGCCTGGTGGGCGTGATCTGGGCGTCGACGTTTGTCCTACAGGTCCCCGCGCACACCCGACTGGGCCAGGGCTTCGACGTCGCCACCGCTCGGCGATTGGTGCGCACCAACTGGATCCGCACCGTCGCCTGGACGGCCCGTGCAGGCCTATGCGCCCTATGGATCCAGCGCTACCAGGGGATCGGCTGACCGTCCCACGCGATGAAGGTGCCGTGGTCGTCTGGCGTCAGTCCGTTAATAATATCAATGAGTTGTCGAGCAGCGCGGTGGGTGGAGAATAGCTTTGCTGGCGGCACGCCGCGTTGAAACGGCTTCGACATTTCGGTGTCGACGGTGCCCGGATGCAGGCTGACCGAGATGACCGCGGGCGCGCGCCGGGTCAGCTCGATCGACAACGTGCGCAGCAGCTGATTCTGCGCCGCCTTCGACGATCGGCAGGTGTACCAGCCGCCCTTGCGGTTGTCCTCGATGCTCCCGATGCGCGCCGACAGGCTGGCGAAGACGGCGCGGCCGCCATGGTTGAGCAGGGGCAAGGTCTGCTGCGCCATCAAGATGGGCCCGATGGCGTTGATGGCGAAGGCCTCGGCCATCGCGGCGGAATCGATGTGTTCCAGCCGGCGCTCGGGCAGGGTGCCCCGGCCGTTGAGCACCCCGGCCACGTTGAGCACCAGATCGAGCCCGTCCGTCGCGGTCGAGACTTGGGCGACCGCGGCCTTGATGCTCTCGATCTGGGTGACGTCGAGCGGCACCCGAGTGACCGACGCATGGCGGCTCGCGAGCGCATGCAGGCCGGGGCTGTCGGCGGGGTCGCGTGCGGTGGCGAACACACGGGCGCCGGCGTCGGCGAGTTGCGTCGCGAAGGCGAGTCCGAGGCCTCGGCTGGCGCCTTGGACCAGAACGCGGAGGGGTGTGGTCGACATCGATGCTCCCTGACAGTCCCCATGAGACGCCGAGCGCCAGGGAGAGGTTCATCTGAACGGGTGTGCCCCTCCGCAAAATGGGCGTAGACGCGAACGCGCCGTTGGCGAAGAGCGGGGGCTACTGTTGGATGCAGAGCAGTCGATACTCCCGGCTGCAAGTGACTAAAGCGTTCACGCTGAGAGATGCGCGGATGCCTGCGCCCGACGCGGTGGCGCCGGCGTCGTGTGTGGTGAAGTCTTCGCAATCCCCATTGCCTGCGCGGTGCTGTCCGTCTGCGTTCGTCGACGCGATCAGCCCACCGCGGTTGCTCCTGAGGTCGGGGACCACACCGTCTGCGTCATACCCGTAGGTCGCCAACAACCCGTCGCCATCGACAAGATCTGCCCAATTGTCAGCGACCCGATCACCGTTGGTGTTGACGTACGGCACGGCGGAGCGCGCGAAGCGGCTCTCCGGGTCGTTGTCGTCGGACGTCGAGATCCAAGCCAGGAAGGTCCCTGAAAGGTCCGCGGAGGTGGCGAGGTCTTGGCAGATCGCGTCGGCGCCCTCCACGCCCCCCAAGTTGCCCTGCACGAGCGTGCTGACAAACATGATCCGCCGACACGCTTTCAAGTCGTCACCGGCCGTGTTGAATCGCGCACAGAACGCAGCGAACAAGGCGTCCTCGTCGGGCACCCCATCGGGGCCTTGCTCGCCTTGGATGCCCTGCTCGCCCTGGATGCCCTGCTCGCCTTGGATGCCTTGCTCGCTTTGGATGCCCTGCTCGCCTTGGATGCCTTGCTCGCCTTGGATGCCTTGCTCGCCCTGGATGCCTTGCTCGCCCTGGATGCCCTGCTCGCCCTGGATGCCCTGCTCGCCGCGATCACCCGCGAGGCCTTGCTCGCCCGGCTCGCCGCGATCA
>JBNMOZ010000374.1:0-6252 GCA_051276005.1 Bradymonadia bacterium
CGACGTGCCGCACGCGCTCAACGAGGGTGATCTGGTGTACTTACCGCTGGGCAGCCTGCTGCGTTTGGAGAACAGCGCGGACGCGCCCCTGCAATACCTGATCATCAAGGCGAAGAGCGCTTGACCCGGTTCGGCGCATTCGCGTTGGATCAGGCGAACTCAATCAAGGAGACAGCATGCGAATCGTCGCCCTCTTGTGCCTGGCCCTCTTTGCCTGTGATGACGGCGGTGGGGAAGCAGTAGACAGCGGCGCGGGCGGCGCGGGCGGCGGTGTCGGTGGCGCAGACGGCGGTGCGGGCGGTGCGGGCGGTGCGGGCGGTGCGGGCGGCGACATGCCCACGTTCGACGTCATCTTCTCTCAGGACGACGCCCTGACCCCCGTCGATGATGGCGCCACTGTGGGCTTCGAGTGGGGCTTTCAGGGCGGCACGATGATTCGGCCGGCGGTGGTGTTGCCGCGTGCATTGGTCGACGGCCTCGACGAGGTCCGGCTGAGGCTGCGGTACCGGCCCGACCCGGACGATCCGGCGGCGTTTGGCGACATCGGCGACTTCGCCCCGCTGACCTTGGATCTGCCCATCGATCCCTATGACGCCGAGCACGTGATCGTGGGGCCCGTCGACAACCAGATCGGCTGGACCGACCTGGACGGCGCGCGCTTCATCCTCGACGTGATCGTCACGGCCCCCGGCTTCCGGATCGAGCGATCGCTGCGGTTGACGATCGAGGGACAAGCCGGGCCGTGCGATGTCTATCCGCAGCACGGCATGGGCTGCATCTATCGTGATGTGGCGGGTCAATTTGTGGTGTTGCGTCATGAACCGGCACCCGATTGCCCGAACGCCGTGCTGGCGATGACGGAGTTTCAGCCCACCGAAGACGCCGGTCTGGCGTGCTTTGACGGGCTGGGTTTGACAGCGTTGGCGACCCGCGCGCTGCCGTGGCCGGGCCTCAATGGCGGCGCCGATCCGGAGTGTCTGGCCCAACTCGGCCTGGGGCCCGATGGGTCTAGCGCGGGCATCTTGGAGATCCAGGAGAATGGTGGCTGCTCACCGGTGATCTTTGTGCCGGACGTCGACGCCAGCGCCTGCGCCCTGTGCCCCTGATCGCTGTGCCGGCGTGGGCGGGTTGCTCACCTCAGCCCGCGCCGTCTGCCTGCGGCTTCGAATCCTGCGGCTTCGAGTCCTGCCCCAGCATCTGCGCGAGCCGATCGAACACGAGGCGTATGCGTCGGCTGGTGCGCAGCTCGCGATGACAGACCAGCCACGTCGGGACCGGCACGCTGACGTTTGCAAAGAGCCGGTCCACGGTCGGATCGGCGTCGCCGACAATATCCATCATCACGCACACGCCCAAGCCCTGGCGACACATGGCCCATTGCACCAGGTGGTTGCCAGAGATGATGGGGAAGGTCGCCTGACTCAAGTCGACACCCAGGTGCTTGAACCCGGTCACGAGAGCGTCGCTGCGATCAAACGCGAACACCTCGAGCCGCGCGAGGTCTGCCGGGGTATCGAACGGACCGTGGGCGGCGATCCAGGCCGGGGTCGCATAGAACCCTGCTCGGTCCTCGCGAATGACCCGTCCGATCAGCTCGGGATCCTTCGGGCGCCCGTTGCGCAGCGCGATGTCGGCCTCGCGTCGGCGCAGGTCCTGAATCGCGATCGACGCGACCACCTCGATCTCGATGCCCGGGTGCTCTGCGCGCAGGCTGGCGATCACGGGTGGGAGCAAGAAGGCCGCCACCGTCTCACTCGCGGTGATGGTCACTCGCCCTTCGATCGCGGTGGCCTGGCCAGCGGCCGCCAGCGAGAGGCCGAGCGCCCCCTCTCCCATATGCCGCACATGCTCAAGCAGACCGGTGCCCGCGCTGGTCAACTCCAGGCGCCCCGCGACCCGCTCGAAGACAGTGACGCCCATCTCGGCCTCGAAGGCCGCGACCTGTCGCCCGACCGTGGGTTGAGTCAGCCCCAAGGCGCGGGCCGCTGCGGACAGCGATCCTTCTTCCGCCGTCACCAAGAAGGCGCGGGCGCGGGTCCAATCGAAGCGCAATGCAGTCCAGTCCATGCGAATACGCATACCATGGATACGCCATTGCCTGAAGCACTCAGAAGAACGCATGGGTACTGTCTCTGGGCCAACTCAACAGGCCTGAAGGACGCACCATGCAAGCAGCCATCACCGCTATCTACGGCTCACCCGAAGTTCTTGAGGTCCGCGAGGTCGCGCGCACCAGCGCCGCCGCCGGCCAGGTCTTGGTTGAGGTGCGCGCTGCGGCGGTCACTGAGGGTGATCGCCGGCTGCGTGCCGCCGACTTCCCCAGCTTCTCAGCCGTCATCGGCCGGCTGATGTTCGGCCTGTTTACGCCCCGGCGACCGGTCCAAGGCACGATGTTCGCCGGGCGCGTCGTCGAAGTCGGTGCCGGCGTCGAGGGCTACGCCATCGGTGACGACGTCTTCGGCAGCGTCGACGACGGCGCCTACGCAGAATACCTGCGCGTCGATGCTGACGGTGCCATCGCCCATATGCCCTCGAACGTAGACTACGCCGAGGCCGCCAACATGCCCTACGGCGGCGTGACTGCGATGCGCTTCCTCGAAGACGTGGCGCAGGTGCAGCCGGGCGAGACGGTGCTGATCATCGGCGCATCGGGGGGCGTTGGGCGCGTCGCTGTTCAGCTGGCTCGCCACCTCGGGGCCACGGTCACCGCCGTGTGCAGCGCCCGCAATGCTGAGCTGGTCAAAGACCTGGGTGCTCATCACGTCATCGACTACCAAGAGACCGATGTGACCCGGGGCGCGCAGACCTACGACGTCATCTTCGACATCGCGGGGGCCACCTCCTTTGGCCGCAGTCGCCGCATCCTCTCGCCGCGCGGCCGATATCTGACGGTGTACCTGACCATGGGCATTCTGGGCAGAATGCTCACGACGCGGCTGTTCGGCAGCAAGCGCGCACACTTGGTCATCGCCATGGGCACCCGAGACGATCTGCAACGGCTGCAAACGCTGGTGGATACCGGCGCGCTGCGCAGCGTTGTCGATGCGCGCTATGCCTTTGCAGACATCGCCAAGGCCCATGGCGCGGTCGACGGGGGCCAGGCCGGCGTGGTGGTCACGATCGGCGACGCTGCCAGCGACGCATCCACCCCAGCAGTCACCGCAGCAGTCACCGCAGCATCCACCGCAGGATCCACCCGGTCGGCGCTCGCGCTCGCGAGCTGAGGCGGTTGTCTGCAGCCAACGCGAAGTGGATCGACGACCCCGTCGATGGTCTGCCCCCAGCAATCGGCCCTCGCATCGTTACGCGCGCGATAGTATCTTGCCGGCTTTCCAGCCTCGGAGAGCCAAATGAGCAACCAGCCGACCATCATCTATACCCAGACCGACGAAGCGCCCGCGCTCGCGACGCGCTCGTTCTTGCCTATTGTTCAGGCGTTTACGGCATCGGCTGGGATCAACGTAGAGACGCGAGACATCTCGCTGGCCGGGCGCATCATCGCGGCTTTCCCTGAGCGGCTGACCGCCGAGCAGCGCATCGACGATCATCTGGCGGAGCTGGGTCGGCTGGCCAAGACGCCCGAAGCCAACATCATCAAGCTGCCCAACATCAGCGCCTCGGTGCCCCAGCTCAAGGCGGCCATCGCCGAGCTGCAGGCCAAGGGCTACGACCTGCCGGACTTCCCCGAGGACGCCGACAGCGAAGCTGACAAGGCCATCGCGAAGCGCTATGGCGCGGTGAAGGGCAGCGCCGTCAACCCGGTGCTGCGCGAGGGCAACTCCGACCGCCGCGCGCCGGCCGCCGTGAAGGCCTACGCGCGCAAGAACCCGCACCGCATGGGCGCCTGGTCGGCCGACTCCGCGTCGCACGTGAGCACCATGAGCGCCGGCGACTTCTTTCATAACGAGCAGTCGGTCACCGTCGCAGCGGCCACGACCGCGCGCATCGAGCACACCGCGGCTGACGGCACCGTCACTGTTCTCAAGGACGGCCTCGCGCTGCAGGCCGACGAGATCATCGACGCCACCTTCATGAGCAAGGCGGCGCTGAACACGTTCCTCGCCGAGCAGATCGTCGACGCCAAGGCCAAGGGCGTGCTGTTCTCGCTGCACATGAAGGCCACGATGATGAAGGTCTCTGACCCGATCATCTTCGGCCACGCCGTGCGGGTGTTCTTCAAGGATGTGTTCGCCAAGTACGCGGGCGCCTTCGACGAGATCGGCGTCGACGTGCGCAACGGCTTCGGCGACCTCATCGGGCGGCTCGATCAGCTCGACGCCAAGACCCGCGCCGCGGTCGAGGCCGACATCGAGGCCGCCTTCGCCAACGGCCCGAGCCTGGCCATGGTCGACTCCGACCGCGGCATCACCAACCTGCACGTGCCCAGCGACGTGATCATCGACGCCTCGATGCCCGCGATGATCCGCACCTCGGGCTGCATGTGGAACCCCGCGGGCAACTTGCAGGCGACCAAGGCGGTCATCCCCGACAGCAGCTACGCGGGCGTCTATGACGCGGTCTTCACCGACTGCAAGGCCAACGGCGCCTACGATCCGACGACCATGGGCAGCGTGCCCAACGTCGGCCTCATGGCCCAAAAGGCCGAAGAGTACGGCTCACACGACAAGACCTTCGAGATGCCCGCCGACGGCGTCGTGCGTATCGTCGACGCCGATGGCAAAGCGCTCACCGAGCACACCGTCGAAGCCGGCGACATCTGGCGCGCCTGCCAGGTCAAGGACGCCCCGGTGCGCGACTGGGTCAAGCTGGCCATCACCCGCGCCCGCGCCAGCGGCACCCCCGCGGTGTTCTGGCTCGACGCCAAGCGCCCGCACGACGCGCGCCTGATATCGAAGGTCAGCGCGTACCTCAAGGACCATGACATCGACGGCCTCGACATCCGCATCCTGGCCCCCTTCGAGGCGACCCAGCTCTCGGTCGAGCGCATTCGCCGCGGCGAGAACACCATCTCGGTCACGGGCAACGTGCTGCGCGATTACCTGACCGACCTGTTCCCCATCCTCGAGGTGGGCACCAGCGCCAAGATGCTCTCGATCGTGCCGCTGATGAACGGTGGCGGCCTGTTCGAGACCGGCGCCGGCGGATCGGCCCCCAAGCACGTGCAGCAGTTCGAGCAAGAGAACCACCTGCGCTGGGACTCGCTGGGTGAGTTCTTGGCCCTGGCGGTGTCGCTGGATCACGTGGCGGAGCGGTACAATCTGCCCAAGGCCAAGGTGCTCGGCGACACGCTCGACGTGGCGACCACGCAGTACCTGCTCAACAACAAGTCGCCGTCGCGCAAGGTGAACGAGCCCGACAACCGGGCCACGCATTACTGGGTCGCGCGCTACTGGGCCGAGGCGCTGGCGGCGAGTGAGAACACGGAGTTGGCGGCGCACTTCACCGGCATCGCGGCGACGTTGGCTGCGGCGCAAGACGCCGTGAACGCAGAGCTGATCGAGGTGCAGGGCGTGCCGATGGATATCGGCGGGTACTTCTGGCCCGATGACGCGAAGGCGAACGCGGCCATGCGCCCGAGCAAGACCCTCAACGGGATCGTCGACGCGCTGTAGGGCACTGCTTGGTGGCGCGTTGGCTCTTGTCCAGGGCGCGGCGCAGGGCGGTGGCAATCTCTGGCGCGACCATGCCCCGGTCCGGTGCGGACGAAGTCTTGTTCGCCTACACCTGCGACGCGAACGGCGATCGGATTACGCGGACCGAAGAGGCCGCGGTCGAGAACAGCGCGCCGGTCCGCGTGTGTTTCGACCATCGACCAGCGCGTCGATCTGTACAAGATCGCGGCGGCCGCCTTCTCTGGCCGCCGCTGACTGCATGAGGCATGCTGGCCCTCACCCTACCTGCCTGGAGCGAGCCATGCCCAAGATGTCCACGCGGCGAAAGCTGGCGATCGCGACCTGGTCCTCCCCCCGAGAGGGCAACATCTACGGCAAGCTGACCGTCGATGCGACCAAGGCATTGGCGTACATCACGGCGCTGCGCGACATCTCGGGAGAGCGCATCACCATCACCCATTTTGTCGGTAAGGCGGTGGCGATGGCGTTGGCCAAGGCCCCGGGCCTCAACGGCTATTTACGTTTCGGCGCCTACCACCAGCACGCGCAGGTCAGCCTCGCGTTTCTGGTCGCGCTCGAAGACGGAGCGGATCTGGCCAAGGCCAAGGTCGACAACCTCGACCAGAAGAGCCTGCTCGAGTTGGCCGTCGAACTCAAAGTGCTCGCCGACACACTCCGG
>JBNMOZ010000375.1:0-6223 GCA_051276005.1 Bradymonadia bacterium
GCTCTCGAAGTTCAGCAACGGCGCGGTGGTGGTCGGCTTCGACGCGCGGTACGGGTCGAAGACCTTCGCCGAAGACACCGCCTGCGTGCTTCAGGGCCTGGGCCTGACTGTGTATCTCGACGATCGTCCGCGCCCCACGCCCTGCCTCGCCTTCGCGGTCAAGCACCTGGGCTGCATCGGCGGGGTCATGGTCACCGCGTCGCATAACCCGCCGGCCGACAACGGCTACAAGGTCTATTGGGCCGACGCGGCGCAGATTATCCCGCCGCACGACATCGCCATCGCCGCGCAGATCGACGCGATCCCCGATTTGCAGAACGTGCGGCTGGGCGAGCTCAGCGCCATCCGCGCGCTGCCCGCCGAGGTGCAGACCGCTTACGCCGCCGAGGTTGACGCGCTGCGCTGCTATGATGGGCCGACCGACCTGAAGATCGTCTACACGGCGATGCACGGCGTCGGGCGCGACACGATCGTCGAGACCCTGACGCGCAACGGCTACACCGATCTGCACCCGGTCGCCGCGCAGGCCGAGCCGGATCCCGACTTCCCGACCGTCTCCTTCCCCAACCCCGAGGAGCCGGGGGCGCTCGACTTGGCCCTCGCCGACGCAAAGCGGCTGGGCGCTGACGTGATCTTGGCGAATGACCCAGACGCCGACCGGCTCGCCGTCGCGATCCCGTCAGCGGGCGACGCGTCGCAGGGACGCTACCGTGCGCTCAGCGGCAACGAGCTGGGCGCGCTGATCGCGGCCGATCGGCTCAAGTATGCCGATCATGGCGACAACCCGCTCGTCGCGACGACGGTGGTGTCTTCGCAGCTGCTCGCCCGTCAGGCCGCGGCCGCGAACGTCGCCTTTGTTGAAACTTTGACCGGCTTTAAGTGGATCGCCAGCGCCGCGATGGCCCATGACGGGCGCTTCCTCTTCGGCTTCGAAGAGGCCATCGGCTACAGCGTCGGCGAGGTCGTGCGCGACAAGGATGGGGTATCCGCCGCGCTGATCGTGTGCGACTTGCTCGCCCGCGCCAAGGCGGCTGGGCGCACCGGGCTCGACCTGCTGGCTGACGTCTATCGCGAACACGGCGTGCACCGATCAGCGCAGCACAGCGTGCGCCTGCCGGGCGTGGAGGGCGCCGCGCAGATCGTGGAGATTATGCGCGGGCTGCGGGCCGATCCGCCGACCCAGATCGCCGGCCAGTCGGTGGCGAAGGTCTTCGACTTCATGACTGAAAACAAAGGCGTGGATGGCGGACTGCCGCCGACCAACCTGCTGCGCTTCACCCTCGCAGACGGCGCCCGGATTCTGGCGCGCCCGTCGGGCACCGAGCCCAAGCTCAAGTTCTACTTCGAGGTGGTCGGGCCGCTCGGCGACAGCCTGGCAGCCGGGGAGGCCGCGGCCGATGCGGGCTTGGAGGCCGTAATGAGCGACTTCCTTGGGCAGGTCTCAGCGCGCTTCGGCATCTGATCGGCGTGGCCGAAACGCGGCCGTGAAGCGCGGCGAAGCGATCAGGGCGTCAGCAGCTCTGACCACGGGAACATGCCACCACATCCCGTAGTCTCAGGATCCGACGGATCGGCACCCTCAGCATTGGCGGCCGCGTCGGCTGTGTCGGCGTCGAAGACCGACTGACAGAAGAACAGACGATCATTGAGTTGAGTCCAGTCGAACCGGCTGAACTTGCCGGGGTTGAAGCCGTTGTCGGCGGCGTTCTCGGCGATGACCAACATCGACGTCCGGTCAAGGGTCAAGATCGTATACATGCTCGTGTCGCCCATCGACGTCTGGCGCCATTCGGCCTCGGTGATCACGTGCTCGGTCGCGAACGTATCGACCCACGATCCGACGATGTCGATCGTGTCGGCGCCCCCATCGATGCCGTCGTCGGTATCATCGCAGCCCATCATCGCGAGCATGGCGAAGCCCGCCAGCACGCCCCATCGGTTCATTCGTGTCTGCATCTGTGCTCTCCCTGACATGGTCGTCTCCCCGGTCTGTGCGGCAATTGGGGCTGTGTATCACGACTGCCCAAAAACCATGGACTAAACCTTGGACAAAAACCTTGGACAAACATGATCGCCGCGCGCCAAATGCAGCCATGACGCGATGGGGTTCCACCATTCTCGGCCTGCTCGGCCTGGCCTCAGCCTGGGCATGCTCGTCCGACAAGGCTGCGGCCCCGGCTACACAGTCCATCGTAATCAAAGACGATTTGGGCCGGACCGTTGCGGTGCCGAAGACGCCGAAGCGCGTCCTTTCGCTGGCCCCGTCGAACACGGAGTGGGTCTTCGCGCTGGGCGCCGGCGATCGGCTGGTGGGGCGCACGAGCCGCTGTGACTACCCGACTGCCACCTCGAAGGTGCCCGATATGGGGTCCTTGTTTCCGCCGGATCTCGAGCGCCTGGCGCTGGCCCGTCCGGATCTGGTGTTGATGATCGACGGGCTGCAAGACGTGCGGACGCACTTCGAAGACGCCGGCGTCCCGGTGCTCGTGCTCCAGCCGCGGACGCTCGCCCAGATGGACGATGGCGTGAGCCGGTTGGCGGCGGTTCTGGGCACCTCGAAAGAGGCGGGCGCGCTGCTCGCGGCTCAGGATCGCACCCAGCGCCCCGCGCACAAGACGACGGTCATCTACCTCGCCGGCGCGAGCCCGGCCTATGCAGCCGGACCCCAAACGTTCATCGCCGACATCATTCGCCACGCAGGCGGTCAGGTCATCGATCTCAAGCTCCAGGGCGACTGGCCGCAGGTGCCTCTCGAGCGCCTGGCGCTGGCCCGGCCCGACCTGATCATCGCTTCGGACGCCAAGGTCGCCGCCGCGATCAAGGCCGGTGGGCCCGCCTGGCAGGCGATGCACGCGCGGATCGTCACGCCGCCTGATCCAGATTGGTTCGCGCGGCCGGGCCCGCGGGTTGGTAAGGGGCTGCGTTGGCTCGCGTCGGTCCTGCAGTGATCCGCGCGGCGATCCTGGTCGGGGTCGCGGTGGTGCTGGCGATCGGGGTGGGCTCGAGCGACGTGACCGCCCTGCAGGCCTGGGCGGCGCTCTTTGGCGCGGGCGATGCCGACGCGCAGCTTGCGGTCTGGACGTATCGCATGCCCCGCGTAGCGTTGGCGGGCCTCGTCGGCGCCAGCCTGGGCGTGGCGGGGGCAGCGCTCCAAGGTCTGTTTCAGAACGATTTGGCTGATCCCTACGTGCTCGGCGTATCGGCCGGTGGCGCGCTGGGCGCCGCCATCGCCATCGCCCTGGGATGGGCGGGCTGGGCCGGCCCCCCAAGCCTCGCCTTTCTGGGCGCGGGCGCCACGCTGGCGGCGGTCTACGCGCTGGGCCGCACGACGCAGGGCCTCTCACTGCCCGCGGTGTTGCTCGGGGGCGTCGCGATCGGCCTCACGTGTTCAGCCGGCATCACCGTCGTGCTCTTGCTCGCCGACACCCGCCGCGCCGACGTTCTGCTCTGGCTCATGGGCCACCTGGGCGGCGCGCAATGGCGCGAAGTCGCGGTGGTTGGGGGCACGCTCCTGGCGGGTTGGGTGTTGATTCGCCGGCACGCCGCCAGCCTCGACGTGTTGCTGGGCGGCGAGTTGTGCGCCGCGGCGCTGGGCGTGCCCGTCAAGCAGGTCAAGCGCGACGTGTTGTTGGCGTCGGCGGTTCTGGTCGCGGGCGCCGTCGCCTTCTGCGGCCTGATCGGCTTCGTTGGCCTGGTCGTGCCGCATGTCATCCGGTTCCGCCTCGGGCCCGGCCATCACGCGCTGCTGCGGCTGTCGGTGCTCGGGGGTGCGGGCACGCTCATACTCGCCGACGCCATCGCTCGCAGCTTTGGCGAGTGGCCGGTCGGGGTGCTCACCGGGCTGGTCGGCGGCCCGTTCTTCCTCTACCTGCTGCGACGTCAGGCTCGGCATGCTGCGCGCTGAAGGTGTCACCGCTCCATTCGGTTTGACCGGCGCGATCACCCTGGAGTGCGCCGCGCCCACCGCGATCCTCGGCCCCAACGGCGCGGGCAAGTCGACGCTGTTGCGCATCCTCGCGGGGCTCGATCCAGCGGGTGGGGGGCGCGTGACGCTCGACGGCGTCGATGTGCACGATCTGTCGCCGCTCGAGCGCGCTCAGGCCATCGCCTTCGTGCCCCAAACGGCTCGCCTCGCCCGCGGCTTCACGGTGCGTCAGATCGTCGCGCAGGGGCGGTTTGCCCACCGGGGTCACGACCCAGACGGCGCCATCGCCGACGCTCTGGCGCGCGCTGATCTAGAGGCCTTTGCAGGTCGCCGCGTCGAGACGCTGAGTGGCGGCGAAGCCCAGCGCGTCATTCTCGCCCGGGCCTTCGCCCAACGCGCGCGGTGGCTGCTGCTCGACGAGCCCCTCGCGCACCTCGACCCGGCGCAGCGGCACATCATGCTCGGCATCATCAGGCGCGCGCCGTCGCCGTGCATCGCCGTGCTGCACGACTTCGAATCTGCAATGATGTTCGACAGATGGGCGCTGATGGCTGCCGGCGAAGTGCGGTCGGTGGGCCCGCGGACTGGGCTGTGTACGGGGCCCGAACTCAGCGCGACTTTTGGGGCGCCCATGACCGTCTGGGAGAGCCCGAACGGGCCGGTCGTCAGCGTCGCCACAGCCCCAACGCCTTGAGCGCCTTGCGGTTGAGGGGCGTCTTTACGGCCGCGACCACGTCGTGCTCCCCGTACAAGGCCTCGCGCTCGTCGGCGTTCTCGCTCGATGCACCCATCTTCAGCAATACGTCCCATCCCTGCTCGGGCCTGGCTCTCGACCAGGAGAACCCATAGCCCTCTTCAATCGCGTACCACACGCCGCGATGGCGGATGCACAGCTTGCCATCGCGGACCAGCCGGTGCGGGGCCGGGCGGGGCGGCACGACGCGTGATGCGGGCACCTCTTCGAGTCGGCCCGACTGCGGATGAACGAAGAACGAGCGCCCGTTGCGGCGCAGCTTTTGGCGACCGCCCCAGGTGCGCCCCACGTCGTAGACAAGGCCCTCTTCGACGCACGTTCTTGGACATGTCAGCGCGCATTGTCTGTCTCCCGACGCTTCACGGTGATTCGTGGGGTAATGGCGATGACGCGGGTTGCGGCGCCGGCGGCTTCAAGGCTGTCGATGATCGGCGCGATGGGCTTGTAGGCCGCGGGGTGCTCGGCATAGAGCAGGCGGGCGTCATCGCAGAGCACGCGGCCGGTGTCGGTGCGGGTCAAGTCGGCGCGGCGCAGCGTGGCGCTGAGCTTCGCGACGGCCTCGCTGCGGCCCATCTTTCGACCGGCGCCGTGGGCCACCGACCAGAGGGTTGCGGGCGTGCCCTGATCCAGCATGACCCAGCTGGGCGCGCCGCGGCTGCCCAGCACGACGGTGGGCTGGCCCGGGTGCGCCGGCGCAGCGCCTTTTCGATGCAAGAAGACCTTGCGATCAGCGAGTTGCGTAGGCCACACCGAGTTGTGCAGCAGGTCGAGATGCGCTGTCTGGGCGGCCGTCATGCGGCGCAGGCCGCCGATCGCCGAGAGCATGCGCCACACCAGGATCAAGCGGTTGGCGCGAGCGTATCGACAGGCCCCTGCCAGGTCGGCCAGGTAGGCCTGTTGATCGGCGACGTCGGTCAACAAACTTACTGACCTGGGCCGACCGAAGCGCCAACCGCCGTCGCGGCGAGACCGGCGATCCGGGCCCCATCTTGCGCCTGCTGCGGTGGGCTGAGCCGGCGTACGACGCGGCGGTGGTGCTGATCCCGCGCGCCAATCGTGGTGCGGGCCGCGTACTGACCAGCGAGATGCGCCGCTTCATTGACGCCGTCGAGCTGCGCGTCGTCGACCTGCCCGATCCGTCCGACCATGCGCAGCTCTTCGATGCCATGAGTGATCTGCTGCCGGACCTGCCCGACGAGGCGAGGCTGCCCGAGTCGCAGATCGACGTGCTGCTGTCGGCCGGCACCCCGCAAGCGCAGACCATTTGGGTGATCGCGGTGCAGGCGGGCCTGCTCGACGCGCGCATGCTGCAGGTGATACCCCCGCAGTTCGTGCCGGTGCCGCACCCGCATCCGGTGCGCGTCGTGCGCCTCGAGATCGACGGGTTTCCCGAGATTCGGGCGCTGCGCGAAGAGGTCGTGCGGCTGCGAGTGCAGGGCGGGCAGGGCGATCTGGTGGGCGCGGCGCCGTGTATGCGGGTGCTCACCGATCGCATCGCGCGGGTGGCGCGGGCCGACGTGCCGGTTCTGATTCTGGGCGAGACC
>JBNMOZ010000376.1:0-6205 GCA_051276005.1 Bradymonadia bacterium
AGGTGAGCTGGAGGCGCCCTTGAGCGTCGGGCACATCTCGATGACGTGGACCGATCCGACGACCAACCAACGCATGGAACAGGTCACCCGCATCAACAGCCCCGAGGCGCCGGGCGTCATCCCCCAAGGCGGCTTCTTCACCGACGCGACGGTGGAGAAGGGCTTCGTGATGCTCAACATCTTGGTGGGCTTCCAGATGGCCGCGGAGCTGGCCTTCGACGCCGACATCGGCTCAGCGATCGGTGTGCTCGAGGCGCTGCGTCCCGAGGTCCAAGCCTGGCTGGTGCGCACCGAAGGCGACGCCGACATCGAAGACGATCTGCGCTACCTCGACCTGTTCGTGCAGACCCTGCGGACCGTCGGCGCTCGGATCCACGGGAGCGAGCCTGCGGTGCGCGTGCCCCCCGAGCCGTGGCCCCAAGATTGACGGGGGGCCTAGATTGGCGTCCAATCGCGCATATGCAACGCCTTGAGGTGCCCGATGCCGCGTCTGTCTCTGATAATCCTGTGTGCCGTGTCGCTGAGCCTGTCTGCGTGCGGTGAGGATGAGCCGCCGGTGGCACGGGGGCGCGCTGGCGCAAAGGCGGGCGCTGCGAAGAAGGCAGGCGCCAAGACAGGCCCTGCGCAGGCGGGCAAAGCGACCAAAGAGGGCGCAACCGCGACGCCCTCGGCCGCGCCTCAGAGCGTCGCGGTGCCCGCCTTCGATCTGACGCCTACCGACCTGGTCATCGAGGAGTTCGAAGCGATCATCCAGGCGCCCAAGGGGGCCACGGCGGCCGAAGACCTCGGGACCGCCCAGATTATTCTCAAAGACGGCAAGCAATTCTGGGTGCAAATCAGCCTCGATACGCCCGACTTGAAGGCCATCAAGGCCGCGGCATCGAAGAACACGGTGCAGAAGCTGGTTGAGGTGCACACCGAGACCGACGACGTGCTCATCTACGAGAGCAAGGCGTTCGGCCGCACGTCGGTCTGGCTCGACATGGCCGTGCGGGTGGGCGCGCGCCGCGTGCATTGCGCAAATGGCCGCGGTCAGTTCAGCTATGACCTTGGACACATTCAAGCCTTTAAGTCCGCCTGCGAGAGCCTGAAACTCAAGCGCTGACGGGTTGATGTTCGGTAAACTACCCCCTCGATTTGAAGCACGTCACGGGGGCTGGCTACACTCGCGATCCATGTCTCTTCGATGCCCATCCGGTGGCGCCCTGCGCGGCCGATCAGTGTCCCTCGCCGCGAGCCTGCTGCTGCTCTCGCTGGTCGGGTGCGATGCGACCGTCCAGAGCGGGTCGGCAGAGCACGGCGATCGGGGCCCGCTCTTCGATATGGGCGCCGAGCCTGACGCGGGCATCATCCTCACCGAGGACGACGGGGTCGACGCCGACACCGGCTATGACCCGCTCGACTGCGACACCGACGATGCCTGCCCGCCCGCCCAGGAGTGCGCGGGGGGCGCGTGCGTCGCGCCGCCTGAAGTGGCCGCCCTCGTCTGGCCACGCGACGGGGTCGTCCGCATGGCGGCGGCCGGTTTCGACATCGCACCCGAAGAGATCGAGACGTGGCGTGACGCGGCCGGTCCAAACTGCCCCGATAACCGACCCGGACGCTTCGATGGGCGCGTCGATCAGCCACCCCGCGAAGGGGCCTGCCTCGACACCTACGATGACGCGAACGGCAATGGCCGCTTCGACGCGGTCTGGTTGGCCGGCGATGGCCTGGATCGCCCCGCGGCCGACATCGACAACGACAACCCGCCTGCCGGTCGCGTGGTGCTCATCACCCGCGACGATGAAATGCGCCTGCTGGTGGTGCTCGATCTGCACGCCGTCGGCGCAGCCCGGGCCAGCGGGCTCGCCAAGGCCTTGACGCAGCGACTGGGCCTGCCGAGCGAGAGCGTAATCGTGCAGGCGACCGGCAATCGCAGCGCGCCAGATGCGGTGGGCCTCAGTGGTCCGGGCATCGATCGCCTCGACGGCGTATTGCGTCGCCGGCTCGACGGTGCCCCGGGGCTCTTGGGCAGCTTGCCGATGCGTCCAGGCGTCGATCTGCGCTGGTGGGACGCGCTCGTGGCGCGGTGTGAGGCGGCCAGTCGCCGCGCGGGTGCCCGGCTGGTGCCGGTGCGCATTCGGACGAGCATCGACCCGTTGCCGGTGGGTGACATCGTCGACACCGTGCCCGACGCCAATCGCAACGAAATGAACAATGATGTCGAGGATCTAGAAGACTGGCGCGCCCGCCCCCAGGCCCTCGTGACCCAGCACCATCTGCCCCGACAGGTCGATCCGTCACTGCGCACGCTGCGCGTCGACGACACGAATGGCGACGCGGTCGCGGTGTTGGTCAGTTGGGCGGTCGCGCCGGCGACGGTCCATTTGCCCGTCATCAGCGCTGACTTTCCGGGGCGGCTGCGCGCCGAGATCGAAGCGCGTCTGCCCGGTGCCGTCGCCGTCTGGCTGCCCGGTGCTGCCGACGACACGACCCTGGCCGGCGCCGGCGCCTTCATCCCGAGCGTCGATGCCGACGGACACCCCATCAACGCCGACGCCATGCCCGTCGACTTCGAAGACGCGACGCCCGCGCAGGATCCGACCCGCGCCCTGGGCCGCTACTTGGCGGCGCTCGCGCTCGACGGCATCGACGAGGGCGAAGCCGTCGTGCCCCAATTTGAGGTGACCAGTCGGTACGCTTGGCTGCCGTTGACCAACCCCCGCTTCGGGCTCGCCGCGCGGCTGGGCCTGATGCCGCTGCTGGGCGATTGGTTGACCGGGCGCGCGCCGACGGACGCCTGGGCCAGTGAAGCACAAGCGCCCGCGTGCGGTGGGCTCGGCTGCTTGCGGTTTCGGCTCGACTGCATCGACTTGGGGCCGGTGACCCTGTTGACCACGCCCGCGGCGCTCGACGCGAGCTTCAGCTTGGGCCGAGACGCGACATCCATCGACTTCGCCGACGAGCGCAACCTGCGCGACCTCGATGGCGACGCCGTGCCCGACGCCGTCGATCGGGAGATCGAGGTGCTGACGCGCAGCGATCTCGATGAGACGCCCGTGCTCGTCGATGGCCCGGCCAACCCGCAACGCTTCGACGCTATCGAGGGCCTGGGCGGCGCGGATGTTTGGGTGCTGGGGCGCGCCAACGGCGGCACGGGCAGCCTGGGATCGCGGGAGAGTCATCAGAACGTCTTCGAAGGTCAGCTCGACGGCTTGCGCCGGGCGATCGCCGCGCCCCCGGTCGCAGACTTTGACCTCTGCGGCGCCGCTTTCCCCTGTTTTGGTCGGATCGCGGTCGGCGAATTGGTTGCCCTGACTTGGTCGGCTCAGCCCGCGCTGCTCGCCGATCTGCCGGGCGCGCATGAGCTTGCCCTGGGCGCGGCGCTGCCGGTGGAGTGGCCCATCGCGGCCTGGAATGACGAGAACTGGCATCTGGAGAACGCCGACGGCGACGTGGTGCTCTTCGGCGGCTCGCTGCGGCTGGGGCCGGGGCGGCGCGTCTTCATCCCCGAGCATGACTTGGTGCAGGCCGGCATTGGGCCCGGCGATGTGCTGGCTTTGGGGCCGCCGGGCGCCATCGAGGTGCGGCTGCCCATCGAAGGCGTCGTGCCGGTCGTGCTGCGCGAGCACCCCAACGCGGGCGACGCCTGGTCGGCGACGAGCCCCGCTGCGGGCGATCTTGTGTACACGGTCGCGTGCGAGCTGCTGGTCCGCGGGCCGTGCCCGACGGCCCGCGGCGAGCTGATGCAGGGCCTGCCGATGGCGCCGGAGCGCTGACCTGAGTCGGCTCCCCGCGCGCCTGGGGCAACGCGTCGCCGAGTGGTCTGCCCGCCTCGATCCCGACGCGGTACAGGCCGCGTTCGACGCCCCATTCTTGACGGCAGCAGCGGGCGCAAGGGCGCTGGTCTTTGGTGCCCTCACGGGCGCATCGATCGACGGCTGGGCTGCGCTGAGATCGCATGCAAGTCAAATAGATGCAGCGCTGATGTCGGAGACGCTCACCTTCGGCGAGGCCCACACGCAAGACGCGGATACGCTCACCGAGTGGCACGCCCGCCACCTCGCGCAGCACGCGGCAGGGCATCGCAATCAAGCCGGCGTCTGGTACACCCCCGCGGTGGTCGTCTCGGCGATGTTCGACCTGGTGTGCGAAGGACGAGCGGCGCTGGATCGGCCCCTGGATCGGGCCCTGGATCGAGTGCTGGATCCGTCCACCGGGACCGGGGTCTTCCTCGCCGAAGCCGCCCGCCGCGGGGCCACCACGCTCATCGGCTGGGACGTTGAACCGGCAGCGTTGCTCATCGCCGCGCAGCGCGTCCCCAGCGCGACCCTGATCGTCTGCGACGCGCTCGCCCAGCCGCGCCCGGCCCCGGTGGACCTCATCATCACCAACCCACCCTGGGCCCGCGACAAGGGTGGCGGAGGGTGGATCCGCGCTGGCTGGCAAGGCGCGCCGCCGCTGCTCGACGACCTCAAAGCTGAGGGCGCCGGGCTGCACGCCAAGAACCTCTACAA
This sequence comes from Bradymonadia bacterium, assembly GCA_051276005.1. GTDB lineage: Bacteria > Myxococcota_A > Bradymonadia > UBA7976 > UBA1532 > JBNMOZ01. The sequence continues at coordinate 4,500 of JBNMOZ010000376.1, forward strand.
CCAGTACGTCTACTTCTGGCGCGCCGCGCTGTGGCAGGCCTTTGAGGCGCAGACTGGCCCGGCGACGGTCTGCCTCGTGACCCCCAGTTCGTTCTTGCGGGGGCCTGGTTTCGCGGGGCTGCGCGCGAGGCTGCGCCAAGCCGACCGGCTCCGGATCGTTGAGCTTGGCGGCGAGGGACGCGGCGCCGGCGACGGCCAGAACCTGTTCGGCGTGCGCACGCCAGCCTGCATCGCTCTGGTCGAGAGGCGACCGGTCGAGAGAGCACCGGCTGCGCCTGGGAAGGCGATCGAGGCCCGCTATTCGACTTGGCCCGTGGGCGACTGGCAGGCCCTGCCCGAGGCGTCCCAAGCGCCGCTCGTCCCGGTTCGACTTGCGCCGCCATGGCCTGCCCTCGCCGCCGTGCTGCCCTGGGTGCGCTCGGGCGTCAAAGCGGGCCGCACTTGGCCGATCGCGACCGAGCCCAGCGTGCTGCGCCAGCGTTGGCAGGCGCTGTGTGACGCGCCCGACCGTGCTGCTGCGTTCAAGGACTCACCGACTGGCCAACGCGCAGCGGAGTCGGCGCCCCCGTTGGCAGGCTTCGAGCCGCGCGCGTCGATCGCCGATGAGCCGGGGCCCACGCCGCCGGTCGTGCCGTATGCGTGGCGCTCCTTCGATCAGCGGTGGATCCTGGCCGACGGTCGCCTGATCGATCGCACCGCGCCCGATCTTTGGGTGGCCCATTCGCCCAACCAACTCTACCTGACGACCCAGCGCACGAGCCGCCTGGGTGCGGGCCCAGCGGCGACGATCACCGCGCACTTGCCCGACCTGCATCACTACGCCGGGCGAGGTGGGCGCGACGTGGTCCCGTGTTGGACGGCAGCGGGTGAGAACGTCGACTCTGCGGTCGTCGCGGCGCTGACTGAGGCCTGGGGCGAGGCGCCGCGACCGGGCGAAATCTTCGCGTATGTCTGTGCGATCCTGGGGCAGCCGGGCTACGTCGACCGGGTCTATCGGCCCGAGGCGCCCGACCTTGATGTGCCGATGACGCTGGATCGCCACATGTTCAGGCGCGGCGTCAGCCTGGGCCAGGCGCTGATCGCCGCATATACCCGACCTGCAATGGCCTTCAGCATTTGTGAGGCCGAGCCGACGCCCGGCAAAGTGAGGCACGCGGGCGAGACGCTGCATATCGGAGACGGGCGGGTTTCAGGCGTGCCGGCGGCAGCTTGGGACTTCAAGATCGGCACGCGCGCGGTGCTGCGGCGATGGATCACAGATCGGCTCGGCGCGGGGCGTCGATCGTCAGCCCTCGATGAGATTCGCGCGCCTTGGACGCCGCATACAACAGCCGCGTTGATCGCGGTGATCGCGCGAATTCAGGCCGTGCAGGCCTGCTTCCCGGGTTTGGACATGTGGTTGGAAGACGTGATCGCGGGGCCGCTTTGGCGCCCGCTAGAAGTTGATCCGGATCGTCGCTGACACTTCCGTAAACGGCCGATACAGCGCCACCCCGTCCTGCGTATCTGTGCGCCAGACCCGCGCGATCGTGCCGTCGAGCCAGCCCAGGTTGGCCAGGTTGATCCCGCCTGAGGCCGCCGCCAGGGTGCGATCGAAGCCGATCGACAGGTTGTCGGCGTCGCCCATGCGCCGGCGCCAGAAGGCCCGCGCGCGGATGTAGTCGTTGGGGATGACCGCCCACGCCGTCAGGTCGGCGCGCTCGGTG
>JBNMOZ010000377.1:0-6175 GCA_051276005.1 Bradymonadia bacterium
ACAGGCCTCGATCGCACAGGCCGGTGAACAGCCATCACCGGGTGCCAGGTTGCCGTCGTCGCAGGCCTCACCCGCGTCCAGCACACCATTGCCGCAGCGTTCCACGGCGCAGTTGGCGTCACAGCCGTCGCCGGGCGCCAGGTTGCCGTCGTCGCAGGCCTCGCCAACATCGACGAAGCCGTTTGCGCAGGCCTCGACGTCACAGCGTCGCGAGCACCCGTCGCCGCCAGCCACATTCCCGTCATCGCAGGACTCGCCGTCGTCGACACGCCCGTTGCCGCAGCCTTCCAGGCCGCAGTCCGCGTCGCAGCCATCCCCGACCCCCAGGTTGCCGTCGTCACAGGCCTCGCCAAAGTCGATCACGCCATTGCCGCACGCTTCGACGCGGCAAGTCGGATCGCAGCCGTCGCCCGGCGCCAGGTTGCCGTCGTCACACGCCTCGGCGCCCTCGAGCACACCATCGCCACAGGCTTCAATGGTACAGCTGGCCGAGCAGCCGTCGCCCGGCGCCAGGTTGCCGTCATCGCAGACCTCGGGGGGGCTGAGGCGCCCGTCACCACAGGCCTCAACGGTGCAGTCCGGCGCGCAACCGTCGCCCGGTTCCAGGTTGCGATCGTCACAGGCCTCGCCCACCGCCAGCAGCCCATCACCGCACCGCTCGATCGTACAGACCTCCGAGCAGCCGTCTCCGGGCACTCGGTTGCCGTCATCGCACGCCTCGCCTAACGCGCGCAGGCCGTCGCCGCAAATCTCAAGTTCGCAAACGCTCGAGCACCCATCCGCGTCAGCCCGGTTGCCATCGTCGCAGGCTTCGCCGACAGCCACGACACTGTCTCCACAGATCTCGGCGGCGCACTCGGCGTCGCACCCATCTCCCGCGATCAGCCCACCGTCGTCGCAGGCCTCGCCCACGTCGAGGCGACCGTTGCCACACTGCTCCAGGCGGCACTGTCCATCGCAGCCATCGCCGGGCGCGCGGTTGCCATCATCGCAGGCCTCGCCACCAGCCAGGTCGCCATCGCCGCAGCGCTCCAACACGCAGGCCGCCGAGCAGCCGTCGCCGTCGATGAGATTGCCGTCGTCGCAGTGTTCGCCAAACGCCAGAGCACCGTCACCGCAGACCTCCGCGCCGCAATCCCCGTCACACCCATCACCCGGGCTCGCGTTGGCATCGTCGCAGCCTTCTCCCGGATCGACGACGCCGTTGCCACAGATCTCACGCGCGCACTCCACCCCGCAGCCATCGCCCGATTCAAGGTTGCCGTCGTCGCACTGTTCGCCGACATCAACAACGCCGTTGCCACAGACCTCTGTTGCGCAGGTCGTGTTACAGCCGTCGCCAGCAGCGCGGTTGCCGTCGTCGCACGCCTCACCCGCGTCGACGATCCCGTCACCGCAAATCTCCAGGCCGCACGCTGAATCGCAGCCGTCACCAGCCTCGGCGTTCCCATCGTCGCACGCCTCGCCAACGTCGATCGCGCCGTTGCCGCAGATCTCCTCGACGCAGAGGGCGTTGCAGCCATCGCCGGGCGCCCGATTACCATCGTCGCACGCCTCGCCCAGTGCGAGGACACCATCGCCGCAAATCTCAAACATGCAGTCTGCGTCACAGCCATCGCCGGCGTCCGTGTTGCCGTCGTCACACTGCTCATTCGAATTGAGACGGCCGTCGCCACAGCGTGGCGGCAGTCCGGCATCTGCGACCTCGGCGTCCGGTGTGACTTCACCGTCGGGCTCCGCGTCGACGATGCTCGCGTCCTTGACACTGGCGTCCAACCCGCCCAGATCGGCCATCTTGCCACCGCTGTCGCAGGCCAAGAGACCCAATAGAACCGTACCAATCACCCACAGACTTGAATTCACAAGAGCCCTCCTACCTTGCCTTCAGCCAATCACGTCGCCCATCAGAGCGCCAGCCCGGTGCTGATGCAGAACAACCAATGGAGACTTTGGTGGCTCGGCCCGAGTTGCGCCGGCCCGAGTTGCGCCGGCTCGGGTTGCGCCGGCTCGGGTTGCGCCGGCTCGGGTCGACCGACCGGAGGGGTCCAGATGATCAACGTATCTCGAATCGCCAGAGCACAAGCGACGCGGATGACACCTCCGAATACTGCGCGAGGTTATTGAGGCTGCAGTACGCGGCCGCCATGATGTCGCCGAACTGTCGCGTGGACCGCTGTCCGGATGGGTCGGCCTCTGGTCCAGCGCGAACCTGGTGTTCGCCCTAGATCAGCGCGGCGTCGGTCATGATCTCAACCAGAGCCGGTCCGGGGTGCGTCAGGGCACGCATGAGCGCGGCAGGCAGCTCGTCTGCCGTCGTGACGCGAATGCCCAACGCCCCGCAATTCTCGGCGAACTGAGCGAAGTTCGGGTTGCGCAGGCTGGTTTGCCAGACGTCCCAATCTCCGGCCCGTTGCTCCTTGCTGATCTTGCCCAGCTCGCCGTTGTGCAAGACCACATGGGTCAGGTTCATGTCGTAGTGCACCCAGGTCGTCAGGTCGGCGAGGTACTGGCCCAGGCCGCCATCGCCCGAGATCGAGACCACCTGCCGCCCATGCCAGGGCGTGCCTTCCTCCTGCGTGGCCGCCCAAGCGCCCATGGCCGCCGGCAAGGCGAAGCCGATGGAGCCCAGGTAGCCGCTCATCAGGACGGTCTGGCCCTTCACCTCGAAGTAGCGCCCGAAGGAGTACGTGTTGTTGCCAACATCGACCGCGAGGATCGCGTCGGCGTCGACCGCGTTGGCCAACGCATCAAAGACCGCCACCGAGTGCACGCCGGCGTCGTTGGTCTCGGTATGTCGCCGCGCCTTCTCGGCATGCCAAAGCGCCCAACGCTCGGTCACTTCGGGGCGTTGGTCCACCGACGCGCGCTCGCCCAGGTGTTCTGCGAACAGCCGAACGGTCTGGCCGATGTCGCCAAAGACGCCGACGGCGATGGGGTGATGCTTGCCCAGGGCCATGGGATCGAGATCGACCTGGATGATGCGCGCCTTGGGGTCGATGCCGGTGTGGTTGGAGAAGCTCGATCCCAGCACGATGAGCAGGTCGCACTCGTTCATGAACCACGAGGCGATGGGGGTGCCTGAGCGACCCAAGACGCCACAACCCAGCGGATGATGATCGCTGATCTGGCCCTTGGCCTTGAAGGTCGTCATGACCGGCGCGCCCAGGGTTTCGGCGAACGCGGTGATCGCCGGCATATGAAACCGGGCGCCGTGACCGATCACCAGGACGGGGCGCTTGGCCGACCGAATCAAGGCCAAGGCTGCGTCGCGTTGCGCCGGATCGGGCAGCGCGGCGGTGGTCATCAATCGACCGGCCGGGCTGCCGGCTTTCGCGCCCTCAGCGGCAGGGCGCGTTTGCACCTCGTCGGGGAAGATCAGGTGCGCGACCCCCTGGTGCACCAGCGCAGACTTCATGGCCAAGGTCGCGAGCTCGGCATGATCGGAGTGGTGCAGAACCGACGACGAGAACTGGGCGACCTTGCCGAACGCCCCCACCTGGTCGATCTCTTGAAACGCGCCGCGGCCCAACACCTGGGTTTGCACCTGGCCGGTCAACGCCAGCACGGGCGAGCGATCGACGTTGGCGTCCCACAGACCCGTCAGCAGGTTGGTTGCCCCGGGCCCGGCGATCGCCAGACAGGCGGCCGGCCGCCCGGTGAGCTTGCCATAGGCCGATGCAGCGAAGGCCGCCGCGCCCTCGTGTCGAATACCGACATATCGCAACGGTCCGTCGAGGGTCTGACGCCGCAGAGCATCGGCGAGCCCCAGGTTGGAATGCCCGACCATGCCGAAGACCCACCGCAGGCCCCAATTGCTGAAGGTCTCGGCCATCACGTCGGTGACGGTGGTCTGATGCGCGTCCTCTGCGGAGAGCGCGACGTACACCCCGTCTTCGCGCACCTCGACCGGGAAGGTCTCGATGCCATCGTCATGCCCGGCCGGGGACTGCCCCGTCAGCGGGTCGAAGTCCCAGCCATGCCAAGGGCAGCGCAGCAGGCCGTTCTCGATAGAGCCCTCGCCCAGCGGGCCACCCTGGTGGGGGCACCGATTGTCCAAAGCCGCGTACTGACCGCCCACATGGGACAGGCAGAGGGTGCGTTTGGCGCAGGTGACCGTCTTGACGCGCCCATCGGGCAGCTCGTCAGAGTCGAGGACCTTCAACCAATTCGTCTTCTTGTCGGTCTTGCTCGTCTTGCTCATCTTGCCCCAACGATCTGCAACGCGTGAGTGAGAGCATCCGCCAGGAAGGTGGCGGCGTGCTCGTCTGTGCTCCGCTTCATCTTGAGTCGCTTCATCTTGAGTCGCTTCATCTTGAGTCGCGCCAGGATCGCGCGGCCCGTCACCGATCACGCCTACGCCAACGCGGACAGATTGCTACGGTTTGCCGGGCACGGCCAGGGCCACGCCCACCAATATCGAGTTGGGAGCTCAGCTGGAACAGCAACATCTGAGGATGGGTGGCACGAACCTGGTCGGCCGCGAATCGCGGTGCGCGGGTCCGAATAAAAAAGGCCCAGACTCGAAAGTCTGGGCCTTTTTGCTCCAACCTTAAAGGTCGGGGCACCTTACCGTTTCGGTCTCTCGACCAGACGGTAAGTCTTCAGGCGACCAAGCCGGCGCCTGAATTCTTAACGGGGCCTACCAGCGACCGCCGCCGCCGCCGCCGCCGCCGCCGCCGTAGCCGCCGCCACCGCCGCCGCCGCCGCCGCCGCCGCCACGGGGCGCGCGCTCCTTGGCTTCGTTGACGTTCAGAGCGCGACCGTCGAGCTCCTTGCCGTTCATGCCCTGGATGGCGTCATCGGCATCGGAGCCGTTTGCGAAGGTGACGAAACCGAAGCCGCGGCTGCGGCCCGTCTCGCGATCGCTGATGACGGCGCTGTCGGTGACCTCTCCGAACTGCTCGAAAGCCGTCCGCAGACCATCAGAATCCGTACCCCAGCTGAGACCGCCGACAAAAAGCTTCTTGGACATATTCTCTTCTCTCTCTTGCGCACAACCAGGTGCGCCTCACTTTGCGCGACTTCGCGCTCGAGAAGCGGGCCAAACGCCCACTCCTCTAATTCCTCGAACCCGCCAGGGCCGTTTGACCGTGCCTCGACGCGCTCACGCGGCAAGCAATGCCTCCGCGTTCAGGTCTTCCTACTCCAGCGGGCTGCAATAGTCGAGTGTCAGAATTGCAACAGTGTCAATATTGCAATCGCGGGCACGGCGCCTTGGCCTTCTCGATCTTGCGCAGGTTGCAGATCGCGCTCTCGAAGCTGCCGCTCATGCAGAAGCTGTCGAGCAGCCCCAGATCGTGGATCCCCGCGACACGGCCTATACGGCACTTGCTCAAGCCGTCGCACCGGCAGACCCAAAGACGACTGAGACGCCGCGCAGTGCACACTGGGCGCACTTTACTGCCCACGCTGCGGCCAACCCACGAGAGCGCGCCTCACGGGTGTCGAGCATCGCATGACGCAAATGAGCGTTGCGACGACCAGCCGCTCAATCACGAGTGCCCGTTACGATGTGAACGTGCGCGTTCAGGCGGACGACGCCGTCCGTGACATGCGGCGCGAAGCGAGCAGCGAGCATCTGCCGAGCGCTGGTGATCGAGCCTCCTCCTTGTCGGAGCAGTTGCGCGAACCGCGAGAACGCCTTGAGCGCAAAGGATGCTGCGGCATCAGGTGCCAAAACGCCCCCCATCGCAAACGGTGCGCGCCATCCCCTGGCCCGCACGTCGGTGAAGCCCGCCTGCGCTAATCGCGCAACAAGAGCGTCAGCATCCGCATACCGGAAGGGACCCGGCATGCTGTGGTCCAACGCGGGCGGATCGACGATCTCTGCGACCACGTCGCGCGCCATCATTGCCCAGGGATTCTCAGCGGGCGCCCCCCACACCGCAAAAGCGAACCGCCCGCCAGGCAACAGCCAGTGACGCGGCGCTTCGAATGCTGCGGGCGGATCTTCAAAGAACATGACGCCAAAACGCGACACCAATCGGTCGTACCTGCGTGTTGGAGGCGGGGCTATGGCGACGTCAACGCGCTCAAAGACGACATCGTAGGTTGGTGTTTTTGCGCGGGCCGCCTCGAGCAGTTCCGGCGACAAGTCGAATCCATGCACGACGCTGCCAGGTTTGCATTGGCGTGCGATCGCCAAAGTTGTGCCGCCACCACCGCAGGCGACGTC